>CAUZNH010000093.1:0-5254 GCA_963581345.1 Candidatus Thalassarchaeaceae archaeon
CTAACAGGTGCATCTGCAGTGACGGATTTTTCTACAGAATGTTGGTATGATAACACTCAAGGAACAACTGGTCCAGATGCACTCAATCAAGACCTGATGATGCATTTGTGTACAATTACCCTTGTCAACCAGCCACCACTCATCGTCTGGGATGAGCCCCTTAACAACACCGTGACTAGTTCAGGAGCGCAAATCTGGTTCAACGCCAGCAACTCGTGGGATTTGGACAACGACCCAATCACTTTCCAATGGACGAGCGACATTAATGGAGATACTAGTTCCTTCTGTAATCCCTTTGGCGGCAGCGGGGGTGTGCCTGGAGACTTGTTGGTCAATGGGCCGAATGCTGGTCAAGGCCAAGGGTCCAATTTCCAAAACTGTACGCTTACCGATGGGGTTCACCAAATCACTCTAGAAGTGTGTGATGACCAAGGAAACTGTGCTAGCGAGACTCGTACCATCACCTTCGTCAATCTGCCACCCTCGGTTACCGTCCACACGACACCGGCGCTTGATTGGGATGGGGTACTGCGGCTCAACTTCACCGAAAATCTGCATGTTAACGCAAGCGATACCACTGACGCTGAGGGTGACTTGATTCAGACAGGCGAGTGGACTGACTATGAGTGGCCTCCAAATACTTTCACGGTATCCTCGCTTGAATGGAACAGGACGTTTGAGTTAGCACCTAGCAGGGAGTTCACCTACACGATAGCTTTCTCTGACGGCCTTAACCCGACAATTTTCTACAACTTATCAGTGGAGGTTCAGAACGAGTATCCTCATCCCTCATTCACTGTTAACCGCGACTCCAATCTCTCCCAGTCGCAAGTCACACTCGACGGCTCGGCATCGTTTGACCCTGAAGGCGATACGATTTTTGTATGGTGGAATTCTGACATTGATGGTGACTTGAATACCTCAATGTCAACCCCCCTCATTTGGACTGGATATCTCAGCCAGGGTACCCACGCCATTCAATTACGGCTTTCGGATAACGATTCATATCATATCAATCAGTGGTCAACACCATTCGAAGTTGAGGTAGAGGTCCTCAATTCACCTCCCTTAGCCCACATAGAATTACCGACCCCAAGCGATAGCATTGAATCAGCCGACCTTGTTCTTTTCTCAGCATTTGGCTCAGGTGATTGGGATGCACCATGCGCTGAAGCCTTCCCTGAAATGTCAACGGGATGGTTGTGTAACCCCGGCACGCCTTCAATGCCCGATACAGTAACTCCTGTATGGACTAGCAATTTGCTGAGCGAACCATTTGGTGGTGATTGGCAGGTAGAGGCTCGTTTACCTAGTGGGACCAATGTAGTAACCCTCACTGTTTCGGATGGAGTAAATACTCCTGTGACCGATTCTATGACTATTGAAGTGTCTACTAGCGCCCCGATTCTAGTGCTTACTTCACCAGGTGATGGGATTGAAGTTGTCAGCAATGAAGTGGTACTTTTTGACCCTCAACAATCGTGGGATCCTGATGGTGATAACTTTACTTTATCAGTGACTTCTAACTTGCTTTCCGAGCCGATACTTGATGCGGTTGATACAAATTTCTGGTACTCAAGGTATGTTCCATCAGGTGACCACATACTAACTTTCACTGTTACAGATGAAACTGGAATGAGTAGAAATGAGACACGTTCCTTGAAAGTTCTCGCATCCCCGCCGGAGGCTATCATATCCTCTCCTCAAGAGGGGGAAACAATTTCTCCTGGGGCAAACATTTTGCTAAATGCCAATGAATCATGGGATGCTGATGAAGATATAATTCTCTATCGTTGGTACCTTGGTCAAGGTGCATCTGCTGTATTATTGAATGAGACAGAGATGGGTAATCAGACTTTGTTACCTGGTACACATTTGATTTCTCTTCAAGTGAAAGATAGTCGCGGTGCATCAACTTGGGCTTTTGCTAACATTACTGTTGAAGATTCATGGCCGGTATTGGATGATTTACTGGTAGAACCGGGTACATTGACTGCTGGGGTTGAATCAATAATTACTGCGCGCGCTTTCGTGCTTGATGCTGATATGACCACATGGGAATGCGTCGGCTGGGCATCTCAGGGCGGGATTGAGACCGAATTTTCACTTTCTGATGACGGTGCAGAAGCAGATGGTGTTGCTAGTGACAGTACGTGGACAGGACAGGTGAAGGTGACACCAGGCCGTGATGGATGGGTGAACATTGAAGTAATCTGCCGTGATGGTCCTGAAGAAGAGCCTCATCTTTCAAACCGACTTTCTTCCACCATCAGGGTTGAAGGAGCTTCACAACAATCATCATTCTTTGATGTTATCATGGATAGTACAGTTGCTATCATTATTGGCCTTCTTGGATTGGCAGTTGTTGGTGGTGTGCTGTACACATTTTCACGCAAACGCCGCCTTGCTGCTGATTTGCAAATGATTGAATCGTGGGGTGTGGGTGGATTTGGTGATGATGATGATGATGGTGATGATGGTGATGATTCCTCATTTGATGAAGATGATTCTGCGGGCTTAGTAGGGGATGAAGAACCGCTTGACTTCACAGAAGAAGTAGATGCCGAAGAAGTATCAGATGACGATATACCATCTATGGTAGAACTTGACTAATTCAATATTCAGTCTTACTAGAATACAGTTTATTCTTCAGGACCCCAAGGAGAACGGGTACGATTTAGCCCGAACCTTTTGAAGTAAAGGAAGAATAGATTCTTTCGTCCATCGGTCCAAGTATTGATTTCAGCATCACCGACACGTGGACGGTATGGGACTGAAATCTCAATGGCTTTCTTCTTCCCGAAACAGCGTCTTGCATTGATTTTCATTTCTTCAGAAAGTGGCATTCCATCATTGGTTGGCCTCATTTTCGGGTTATCCATGATACGCTTGTAAAACACCCACATACCTGATTGAGAGTCATGAATACCATACCAGAATAACATACGAGCAGTGAATGAGAGAGCCCAATTTCCAAAACCATGCATACCTGACATGCTACCTTCTTCTGCTCTTCTTAGTCGATCACAGGTGATGAATTCCAATTTTTCTTCAACCAGTTTCCGTACTAATCCGGGTACTTCTTCACCAGGATATGTGCAGTCAGCGTCCATTGTTACGATAATTTCACCTGGTGCCATGGCAAACCCTGTTCGGTAGGCTCTACCGTAACCCTTGCGTGGCTCAAGATATACTTGTGCGCCCTCTTGCTCTGCGAGTTCTCTAGTTTTATCAGTTGAATTCCCATCGATTATCAGAAAATCAAGTTTTTCACACCATCCATCAGATGGTACCGACCGAATTGTATCTACAATTGCAGCCTCTTCATTACGGGTCGGTATAACCACGGTCACATGCACAGGTAGTGTATCGGACATCTTAGTCACCGAATCGCCGACTTACCCATCTCTCTTGAAAGGCTCTATTGGATGAACAGTCAAGGAATCGCTTGAAAACGATGGCCTAAGTGGCCGTTATGCCTGAATTGGCAGTGGAGGTGGAAAAATGCACGTGGCGATGTTGTCTGGCGAGTATCCGCCCCGTTGGGGCGGGATGGGTTCTACTGTGTTCCATCTTTCAAATGCATTAGCAAAAATGGGACATAAAGTGACAGTAATAACGCGACGTGATTCTAAGGCAATAAAGAATCCATCTTTGATTCCTAAACTTGATGGGGTAAATGTTCGAATGGTTAAATGGGCGAAAATCCCCATGGCGTTCACACGATCCTATGGTCGTCATGCGCTCAAAGAATTGTTGCGACTTCACAAGGTTGACCCTGTTGACGCTGTGCATGTGCACGCGCCGATGATATCGTGGACAGCAGGGCAATTTGCCAAAGTACGGGCTGAAATAGGCAATGTGACAACAACTTTGCATGGTTCATGGCTTGGTGAGAGGGATGGAATGCTGCGGGCAGCAAAATATGGCGAGTCAGCAACATGGAAGAATCCTAATGATTTGGCGATTCTTTTGACAGCTAAACATTATGCGAAATATGAGCGTGCGGCTGTGCGTGGTTCAACTGTTTGTGTAGCAAATTCTGAGGCTACAAAACGAGATTTTGAACAGCGCTATGACCCACCGCAAAATTGGCGTGTAGAAGTGGTCCGTTGGGGGGTTGATATTGACATGTTCCACCCTCAAAACCATGACGATGAAGATTCACAATTAGCGTATGAGAAAATGCGGAGAAAATATGGTAATCCTGATGAAAATGCATTACGGGGATTACCTGAGACAAAAACTCCACTTTTGCTTGCAGTTGGCCGACTAGCTGGCCGTAAAGGATTCCGAACTTTACTAAGAGCGATGCCCGCTATCTTGTCAGAAAATAGCGGGGCACATTTGGTAATTGTTGGCCGCGGACATATGCGAAAAACTCTATTGAAGCAGGCAAAAAATCTGGGTATTCAAGAGGCAGTGACAATTGAGTCAGGGATGCCATTTTCTGACTTGGCTCAATTATTCAGGTCTGCTAATTTGAGTGTTTATCCTTCGCTATATGAAGGTCAAGGATTGATTCCTCTTGAATCAATGGCATCTGGTACTCCCTGCGCTACTGTAAACGATGGTCCTCTGCCAGAAATGGTTGATGAAACGGTTGGAGGATTGTTTGAAGTCGGAAACCCTGCTTCACTTGCTAAAACTGTGAACAATCTGCTCGGCAATCCAGAAAATATTCCAGAGTTGGTGGCGAATGGGCAAAAAAGAGTGGCTGATGAATACACATATCGTTTAAATGCAGAAAAATATGCAATTTTTTACTCGGAATGAGATAATCTGTTAATCAAGTTGTGAAATATCTCTTCATCATGCCTGCAAAGCGATTATCACCATGAGGGATGCCTAAGGCATCCAATGCGAGCCGGCCTACGTGTAATTGCGATTCTCATTGCCCTAACACTCATCCCCATTCCAACAGTATCTGCTGACGACACAATGGCAACTGCTGCTGTCCTTACAGATGGCGCAACCAGCAGTGGTTCAGTAAATGCAGATGGTGATACTACTGATTGGTGGAAAATAGAAGCCTGGACTGGGGATTCGGTGAGTCTCAGTGTGAGCACCTGTTGCCACGGAACCTTTGATGGTTATGATGGGCAAATGGGGATATACGATTCAGGTGGCAATGAATTAGCATCCACAAGTTTTGCAAATGATGGAACTAGAAATATTGCAGCCACTGCAACATCCCATGACTGGTATTTTTTCCGCATTAAGGCAGTACCAGATGGATGGTTTTCTAGTGAAT
>CAUZNH010000094.1:0-5230 GCA_963581345.1 Candidatus Thalassarchaeaceae archaeon
TAGATTCGTGCCTGAACTAGACAACTAATCAAATTCGGCTTCGCTGAAAATGGCGTAAATTTCGCAAAATTTGCAATTGAAACTAGAAAGTCTACCAATATCCCCTCCCACTTTGCTTAATATAGGTGCATTCTTCAGCCGAAGGTATGGGACTACGTAGTTTAACCCCGATAATTTTGGCAACACTGATGATAATGATGAGCTGGGGTGCTCTCATGGATGCAGTGGAAGAAACTGAAACCGATGAAAATTCATCGGCTTTGGAGACCAAAGATGTTGTACTGAAAGCCCCTTCACCGGGACACGTAGTATTTGCTGAGTATATTGGAGGGCAGAATTGTCCCCCATGTTACGGAAGTGCATCTCCTTCATTGACTCAGTTGAAAGGTAGTAACACAGATGAATTTGTATATATTTCCTACATTTCAGCCCAATACCAAGTTCTTCGAACTTCTCAAGCAGGGGAAAGTTCCCCAATTAACCGGATTTCTCATCTAGATTCTAGTGGCTCTAACAGTGCACCAAGAGCGTATTTCGGACAGTGTGCCCATGGTTCGTCAACTTGCTATAAATCTGGTGCAGGTGGCACTAATACCTACGACAATCTCTTCAGTGGTTCTGGCGGCATGAGCAACAATATGCATTCTACTGTAAATGATTACGCTATGTCTGTGACACAAACTACAAACGGGAACGATGTTGATATCACAGTTGAAGCAACTTACCTCGGTACTGGAACAAAGACTGTTTCGGTTTTCGCAGCAGTAACAGAGTATACCTGCCACTCATATCCATATGCTGACGGCTCAAAGCCACATAATTGCTTCAAGAAGTGGTTGACTAATTCAGCAAACAATGGCTTTGCTCAGTTGACCCTTTCGTCAACACCTGCTTCAGTCTCATGGACTGTGCCAAAATCAACTGTTTACAATAGTGATACATCTAACATGCTGACCGTAGCCGCTCTTCAGAGTGGTTGGTCATCTGGCGCTACACGATACGATATCTACTCTGCAACAGATAGTAACATGAATCCATTGGACCTCTCTGTAACTGATATGACTGTTACAAATCTTGATGCAACTTCCGGGGGATTCCAAACTGGTGACCAACTAAAATTGGATGCAACAGTTGGAAACACTGGCCAAGAGGATTACTCAGCTGGTGGCCAGATTCAATTCTTTGAAATCACCAGTTCAGGTTCTGAAAACCCAATAGGTCAGTCAGTTTCGCTGAACAACTTGGTGGTTGGAGCAACACAATCGGTATCAGCAGAATTTGATACTTCCTCAATTTCAATGAATCCAAGTGACCCTACCTCGGTTTTCCGTGTTAAGTTAACAGGCACTATTGGTGAAAAGAATACGGGCTCTAACAATATGCGTAATTCGTATGTACCCCATGACCTAATCCCATCTACCACAAAGCCGATTTCGGCAGGATCAACAACAATTCAACGTGGAGAAACACTTGACTTTGAAGTCACAGGAATGTCAAACGACAATGTTGACGATATGAGCACAATGTCTGCAGAATTAGAGACAAGTCAAGCAGGTGCAAACCAGTGGTCTGATGCTTGGGTAAGCGGTGGCTCTCTAATGGGTGCAGGCGGTGCAAACGAGCGATTTGTGTTCACCGTATCTCCTCCAAACTCCGCAGGTAGTGGTGAGTATGATGTACGCGCTAGACTAACTGATGCTAGAGGTCAAATAGGTGATTGGTCAACTGTAAACAGTAATGCATTCAGCCTTCTAAATGGTCTTCCAATGGTTGTTAACTCTGACAATCTTGATGAAGTACCATCTAATTGTCCGACCTATCCTGGTCAGCCAACAGTTAAGGTTGAAACTATCGAGAGAATTGATGTATCAGGATTGATTTGCGATGCCGAGACACCTCTTGACCAACTTGTAATTTCTAGCACCAACCCTGCATTCCGTCTCTGGGATCCAGTAACTGGCGAGATTGAAGTCAAATTTGACACAGTCAATAAGAACCCGCAGGAAGAGGTAATCACCCAACCAATACAGGTTACCATCAATGACGGAGAAGATAGCAATAGCGGCACACTCAACATAATGGTGATTGAGAATGGAGCCCCAAGATGGTCATCCCTTCCAACACAGTCGTTTGACGAAGGTTCAGGCAGTTCAGTCATCTTGACTCCATTCTTATCTGACACAGATAGTAGTGGCCAATCTGCAAGTCCAATGGGTTTGGCTTTGAGTGTTGAATATATTTCCAACAGTTCCCTCATTACAGCAGATTTGAATGGACACACACTCAATATTGATGCTGTCAATGATGATGTGTTTGGCACAGCATTAGTCACAATCCGTGCTTCTGATGCAGATGGCCAATTTGCAGATACTGAACTGACAGTGATTATTGCTAATATTAACGATGCACCAACACTTGATGTGTCATCCTTTGAAAACTTGAGAATAAAGGTAGATGAAGAATTTAACTTCAATGTAGCAGACAACATGTATGATGTTGACGACCCAGTAGACCCAATCAATGTGATAGTTTCTTCAGATACATGGAAGACAGGTTCTCGATACAACGCTTTAACTGGAGAAATCAAAGCATGGTTCGATTCAGAGGGTACTCACACTATTTCCATAGTAGTACGAGATTCTCACGATGCGTTGACTGCGTATGATGTTACAATTGATGTTGTTGACAACTTGCCACTGGTGTGGTCTGAAAACGCAGAATCTGGTGACTTGATGATCCATGCAGACAACCTCTATGTTGGCGAATGGCCAACCTACTCAATCACTCACCAGAGTAATTTGGGATTGACAGATATTGAAGTTGAATGGACAATATGCAATATTGAATCGGGAATTTGTTCCGACTTCGGATTTGAAGCCCCAAGTACACTGACCGAAGCATACAATTTCACAATAACAAAAGAAGGAGGCGTTTTGTTCCATGACCAGATTAAGGTTGTAATCACAGCAATAGATGCTGACGGATTTGATAGAAAGACAAGAACCCCAATGCTCTATGACATTACTCAAGAACGACCAGAAGTCGTTGATGATTCACCTGATGAAAGCACAACAGATGGCGGCACACTCGACACATCAGGTAATGCAGGCATGGTAGTGTACGGAATCATTGGTGCATTTATCGTCGCTCTTCTAATCGCCCTCACGCTTGGAGTTATGCTCCTTCGCGGTGGTAAGGAAGAGGAACTAGGAATGGGCTTCGGCGCAACTCCTGGCGGCATCATGCCTCCTACACCTACCGCAGCACTCGCAACAGCACTAGACTACACCAAACTACCACCTGGTGGAAACTATGTGACCAACGATGCAGGACAGACTGTCTATCTTTCACCAGATGAAACAGACTGGACAATGCAGGCAGACAATTCATTCGTCCGCACCCGCTAATCACATTACCAACTTTGCAGGGTTTTTCCCCTTGCCAAGGTTAACTCTAATGGTTAGTGTACGCTGTAACATCTTAGCGGATGTTTCAATTGCTGAGCACTTATACCCTTGTTGATGGCAAATGGTCCACGCCCTGATGGCGACGCCACCCGTGCAAGAATTATCACATTTCTTGAACAAAACCAAGGTGCCCACCTTTCTGCGATTATCCGCGCACTTCAGCTAGGCAACCATCAAGCGACAATCCATCTCAAAACGTTGGAAGGACAAGCCACTCTTTGGGGAAGGAGGGAGGGACATTTTTTGAGGTACTTCACAAGTAGTATTCCTCCTCACACCCCTGCTGAAGAGTTACCCAACCCCCCTCAAGTATTCACCCCAGATACTATGCAATTCCGAATTATTGATAGTTTAGCAAGAGGCTCAACTTCTAGTAAAAATGTAGGTCCCCTAACTCAAGGGAAACTGGCAGAAAAACTAGAATGTAGTCAACAACTAATCAGTCACCACCTGATTGCATTAGAAAAAAGTGGTTGCATAAAATCTCGAAAATCAGGCTTTCGTAAAAATTGGAGCGTCAAAGCGCCAGGGTTGCAAGCGATTACCGGCGGTTTGCGTTCATTATCAACTGTTGACCATCATGATTTAGAAGCATTAATTGCTCATTATGGTGGGCAATAAACGGTTTTCCTGACCAAAAATCTTCAATTTATGCTTATTTCTGGGGATTCCGCGTTTCAATACTTAGATTATTAGTATATTATCAATTCCCTAAATCAGCCGAAACAATATAAAACGGTCGTTTTACCGGTGAAGGTATGGCATCTGTATCAGATAACCTGCAAGCAATGATCGACACCCTGATGGGTGCAATGAAAGACGCTGAAAAGCACGAACGCGGCACCGATGCCGCTTCACGCCGCCTACGCGGCGCGCTATCAGCAACCGCAAAGAGCTGCAAGACTCTTCGTGGCCAGATCCAAGACGAACGCTGAAGTTCCTTCAACGTCAATTGGTATTCTTTCCAGTACATGCGAACACGGTCCGTCTTGGGGGGTTTTCCCTCCAAGCGGGCCATTTTTTTTTGTCATTCTAAGTCCAATGTGTGGGAACTAATTGAATCCAATCTTTCATTGAATGGATGGATGGATTGATGCAGTACGAACAACTCGCAAGGTTGTGGCGGAGAACTCAAGCACGTCAGGCAAGTTGCCGTATGCACCGCTCAAAAAGCGAAGTAGATGGCGTAAAATCCTAGCCTTCATCCCTTGGGCAGTAAGAGGTGGATACAAAGTTGCAAAGAAACTACCAAAAGAAAAGCGTCATGAAATCATCGCAGTTGCAAAAGACCCTGATGCTTGGGGTGAAGCAATCGCCAAAGGGTGGGATGTTGCTAAAGTTGAGGCAATAGAGGCTAAAGATGCGTTTGCAACCCTTGGTAAAATTGCTCTAGGAAGAAAAACCAACAGGTCAGAGAGAAAGCAAGCAGCTGCACAACTTGGAATGGTTGGTCTTGTTGTTGTCCCTCTCAGAGTGTTTCTAATTCCTGGCTCTGAAATTTTACTCAGCGTAGTCGCATTTGTAATTCCATGGAAACTTGTCCCAGACAAGTGGATTCCTTTCCAATCTCTCAGAGATAATCCTGAGGAAGAGATTCAGAAGCAGAAGAAGAAGCGACTTAAATTGTTCAGAAAGGACCGTCAAAGAATCGTCGACAAACTTGATTGAATTCAATCATTGGGGTACAATTTCCTGTTCGGAAACATGTGTTGACCAGATTTCCCAATCGCCTCCCCCATTCATGAAATCAGCGTGACCTAGTA
>CAUZNH010000095.1:0-5209 GCA_963581345.1 Candidatus Thalassarchaeaceae archaeon
CTAACAAACCAATGTGTGCCAAGCAGCCAAGGGTCAATATCTAAGATTTCTGCAACCTTGTCTATGAATGGTTGGGCATTGCGGAAATGGTTTGATTTTCTACGCTGATACCACCCCATTGCTTGGGGCGGTGCAACAGGGATTCCACCAATTCCTTCTAATGGGCCATGGCTCAAATCGTTATTCAAAATTACCAAATCAGGAGTTTTCCCTAATACCAACAATTCACCATCAGCGATTGTATGAGAGAGTTTCAGAACCCCAGTTATCCCTTCAACCGTTTCCAATCCATTCAAATCTGGGGCACCTACAGTAACTTCCATACCACCCTGTGAAAGTAATAGTTGTAGAGTTATTAGATTCTCAACATACCCTTTGTTTCTTGTGTGTCCTTCTGGCCAAATATGGAGTAAAGAAGCGTTTGGATGCTCATTTTTCAACCATTTCTGCAAGTGCTCTGCCAGATGAGGTAGGTCAGACGACCCTACATTATTGAACCCAGCAGGATACGCATTTGCATCAACAGCCGCAACTTTCCATCCAGCATCCCTGATATCAACTGAAGCGTACAACGGCATTGGAAACTTTGCTCTCTCTTCGGCGAAAAACGCCGACAATTCTTCTCGTTTTGACTCTAACTTTTCAGATAATTCAGAAAGCAATTTCGGGCCATCATATTCAGTCATCATCACACCTCATCTAATATCTTCAAGCAAGTCCCAAAGCCCTTTGTTTTCTCTACCAAGGCCACCATCAATTATGTGTAGTGATTCAAAGAGTCGCAACCCAATAGCCATATCGGGTTGAGTTTTGAGTATTCTCTCTAATCTAGGATAACATGCGGCCCATTCATTTGCGTGTGGCATTAACTCAGTCATCAGTTCATTCAGAAGAGTTGGCGTTGTTGCAGTGCCTGCTGGAAGTTTTGGTCGGTTGACAATTGACTTAGGAAGGTCAGTCAATGCTGCTGCTGCCCTTAATGCAAGTTTCTCTTGCTGGCCCCGGACACGCCAATCAAGGGGGATTGTGCTTGATGCTTCACGATGAGCCGCTCCCAAAAAAGGAACTCTAACCTCTAATCCATGTGCCATGCTGTGTCGGTCAACGAGTCGCAACTGAAAGTTAGTTAGTTGACCGTGGTCCATTTCAAACTGTAGAGTACTTGTCAAATCTGAAAATACCTCAGTAGGGTTATGCTTTTGAGCTCTCCAAGGTTGAGCAACACCTTGTGCTTCTACTGCTGAAATGTTGTTTACAAGATGGTCCGCAAAGGGATGGCGACTAACAGAGAGTCGAGAAGATATCAACTCTTGATGGCCTTCTAAATTTCGATAACGCGGATAACCTCCGTGCAGTTCATCAGCACCTTGGCCGCATAATCCAACCGTAACTGCGGACGACATTTTCTCAAAAAGAGGCTGGAAAAAGAGGACCGAAATATCAAGATCTTCGCCGTGCCATCCCAAAGAAGGCAATGTTCGCCAAAAGCAATCCTCCTCTAATGTTGATGCGTGGTGACCCAAATCAAGTACAGCACAAACATCTTCTGCGGCGCGGTAATCAGGATTATCTTCATTCTCTGCAACTGTCCAACATTCCGGAACAGGCTGCCCAGCCTGTGCAGCAGCCTTGTGAGCAAGCCCTGCGACCATGCTTGAATCTAAACCCCCAGAAAGAATGATTCCAAGAGGAACATCAGACATCAAACGGTCTTCAATACTGGTGCATAGACTATCGAGTAAATCTTGAGCATCTAACTTGGAATTCCACATACTGCCTGGAGTGACTCGCTCAGAAGTATAGGTTGCAACACCAGTCAGTGTTGCTCGACCCTCTGAATCAAGAGACCAAGTCTCAATAGTTGCAGGGGCTACTTGAGATACCCCTTCGAACAAAGTCGTTTCATCAAGAGAATACTCGAAAGCCAACCGCGCTAACATCGCATTCTCATCAATTTTTGATACATAATCTGGATGAGCGCGGAATGCCTTCGCTTCACTTGCTACAAGAAGTTCTCCAGATGGTGTCAAAGTACGCAATAGGGGTTTGACTCCCAGAGGGTCTCGGCAGAGAATCAATTCTTGCCGTCTGGAATCCCAAATAGTAAATCCCCAGATACCATCTAACTTGCTTACCCAATCAACATGTGCAGTTGCTGGATTGTTGACCTCAGAAGCACCTGAAGTTCTCCTCAAGTAACCAGAAAGTGATGAGCGAGGTGGGTCTACTGGCATTGACCTACTAGAATTATTGTGAACTGCAGAGTAGTGGGCTGCGAGGATGGTCTCTCCATCTCCTTTTGTACGCCATGGATAACCTGAGTATGCGTTGCGTAAATTACGGAAATTGTAGATTTCACCATTCTGTACTAGCCAGCAACCATGCTCAGAACCCATCGGTTGGTCTGAACCTGCCAAATCAACAATTGATAGACGAGAGTGTCCAAGTGAACAAACTTCATCCGCCCAAACTTGAATTCCGTCGGGCCCTCTGTGAGATAATAGATTAGCCATCTCACGAGTGAGTGAGGTGTCGCCAACCCCTAGAATAGCAGTTATCCCACACATTCGTACCAACCGAGCAATTCACCCGCTAAAAGACTGTGTCGGGCAATTATTGTTCATCTTACCAGTACACGAACCCGATAACCAATGTTGCGATGAGAGCAACGGCGTAAACAAACACATACAGGCTCTGCGAAGGGGCGTCATCTTGCAATATCTCATCACTCATGTTACTGTCGAAGTGCACTCGGATTTTAACCATAACGCAATCAGATATGTCTGTCATTTCTAGTGTTGATTCTAGAATAATACTGATGTATAAATTCACATACCCAATGCAGATAAGAGTAAGATGACTAAGAATGGAATCAGAACCATCGTACCGTTATCATCTATCCAACGTAATCGTGGCCATTCAGAGGCCACCTGTATTGGTGGAATTAATAATGCAAAAAGAAGCGGTGTATTGAGGCAATACCAAGATAGCAGCCAAACAGCATAGACTGTAATCAACCCACCAATGGCAACAAATTTTGGCTCTTTACCAGCTCGACGTACTTCCCCCATAACAGGGTCACCAAATGCTAAGCCAAGCACCAAAGGGGTACCTAATGCGGCACCCATCACACCTACAAGAGGTGAGAAAGCAAGTGCTATCACAACTGATACTGCACCCCAGAAAAGAGCACTCAGTTGGTTTGCCTCATAGGCGCGTTGCCCAAATATTGTAAATCCTATTTTGAGACGGACTAATTCTGCAACGATAATAATCCCCAATACAATGAAAGCAACATTTTGGGGAGTATACCCCACTTTACCTGCAATTGCTTCACCATGCCAATAGTAAACCCAGGGAATTATTGCAAGAGAAACATGGATAATTCTGCGTAGAATATGACCGGAAAATCCACCTACACTGTGTATAACATGATCTGCTTCGTATGAGTCTTCACTCAGAACAATTCCTTCATCCATGATTACCACCTCAGGTTCTTTTCAACCCACTCTTGTGCCGAATTATCTGAACTAGCAAGGCTATCCAACACCTCTTTTATGTCCTCCCGTGATAGAAGAGCACTATCCCACGCAGTCAATAATCGTTCACGAGCCCGCGCCAATTCTGCACCGGGTTTTGCTGGTAGAGTTTTCAGTTGGTCGGCTAAATCTTCAATTCCTTCTGCAGTTTTAGCAGATGCAAGCAAGACTGGAGGTGGATTACTTGTCACGTCAAGTGCAGAAATGATGTTGGCTGCAGTACGGTCAGAACCCTCTAAATCTGATTTATTCACCACTATCAAGTCAGCCAATTCAATCACTCCGGCTTTTTCAGCTTGAACTTCATCTCCTCTTAGAGGGGCTTCAACTAGAACGATTCTATCAGCAACTGATACTACACGGATTTCAGATTGCCCCGCACCAACTGTCTCAATCAGAACGACATCGTAATCACAATGACGCATTACATCCGCTGCTAAAACCACAGCATTCGGCATACCACCGGGTTGATTCCTTGTAGCAAAGGAGCGGACAAACACATTTGGATTATTATCAGCAGATTCCATTCGGACCCGATCCCCTAGAAGTGCACCTCCAGTCAATGGAGATGAGGGGTCTACTGCAATAACGGCGATTTTTAATCCATTAGATGTCCATGTAGTTAGTAATCGGTCAATCAAACAACTCTTTCCAACCCCTGGTGCACCAGTCACACCGATTACAGAACCATCGACCCCACGTGGTGAAAGCCCAAGTGATTCATGACTAACCTCACCATTTTCTACTGCAGTTAGTAACTTTGCCAAACTTCTTCGATTTCCTGAAATCGCTTGTTCAAAGAGGGTTGATGACAATCGTTCACGCTCCGCTAGACCATACCCAGTCCCCACCTTCACCAACCCCAACAGGCTGATTGGTGGAAACGCGGTCAACTACTGCGTCTACAAAATCTGACATCTCGTGCATTTTTGTTCCTGGGCCAAATATCGCCCTCATTCCGGATTCAAACAGAATCGGTCTTTCAGCCAAAGGAATAATCCCACCACCAAAAACAGTAACATCGTTACAATCGGCTTCAATCAGAAGTTGACAAATTCTAGGGAACAAAAAAGCGTGGGCTCCCGATAATGAAGATATGCCAAGCATGTGAGCGTCTTCGTCAATAACAGTTCGAACAATTTGTTCAGGAGTTCTTCGCAATCCAGTGTATATCACCTCGTGTCCCGCATCACGCAAAGCCCGTGCCACAACCTTTGCCCCTCGGTCGTGCCCATCCAACCCAGGTTTGGCAATCACGATTCGCATGGCTATCCTCAACCTCGTGGAAATGACTCCACCCTTTCAATTGAGCGCATCCCCTTTTATGAGCCAGCAAATTTCCTGCAATTTTCCGCATAGTCTATTGGCTAGCGTGGTCACCTGCGAGTTGAGTGGGATGGAGTCGACTGAGGAAAGACTTGATGATTTGCGCCGGCGTAAGGCTATCGCAGCCGCAGGTGGGGGTGCTCAGAGAGTTGATGTTCAGCACGCAAAGGGCAAGTTGACAGCCCGCGAAAGATTGGAAATATTGCTAGATGAAGGCACATTTCAAGAAATTGATTCACTAGTTGAACACCGCTGCCGTGACTTCGGCATGGACCAAAATGTAATTCCTGGTGATGGTGTTGTCACTGGACATGGATTGATTAATGGACGACCAGTCTTTTGTT
>CAUZNH010000096.1:0-5185 GCA_963581345.1 Candidatus Thalassarchaeaceae archaeon
GAGAGGGTTCTTAATAGTTAGCAAAGTTGTGAGGATGTATAGCATAGTTAAAGGTGAATTTTATCTACTCCCGAAATTGAACATTTTGATTAGCGTAGACGAATTCCCCTGAGCTTAAGTGATGGTATTCTATTAAATTAATGAATAAAAACCCACTTATATTTCTTCTTCAAACAAAAAAATACGATAATATGTCGATGGACGGTTAACGGGAACGCATTTGAAGGATGCGCCCTAGCAGATGCTATTAGTCGGTAACCGGCTGTTAGATGTGGTTGATTCAAATGCTTGCACCAGAACAAATACTCCACGCTGCGATGATTCTTAGCGTTGAGTCCGAAGATGGAATTGATGAGGGCTTGATTTCACAAGTTCAAGAAACTCTTGAATGTGATTCAGAAGACCATGAAGCGGCGATGTCACACATCGAAAATCATCGAGATGATGGTGATTGGGGTGGCCGCAGAGATGCTGTATTACACCGCTCTCGCGAGCGCATACGCGAAGCAATGGACAACAACAGCCTCCCCTCCGCGGGCCCATTGGCAGACGAATTGAATGGCTTAGTAGGTGAAGAAACAGACGACGGGGAAGTCGACCCATTCGCAGAACTTGGTGTTGTCAGTGGCGGCGGCGGAGATTCTTTTGGTGGTAATGCAGTTGCTAGTAATGATCCTTTAGCGCAATTTATGGATGGTGGTGATGAAGAGGAAGAGGATCTGGTTGATGGTGATGGATTCCTAGCCTCTGATTCGAGTCTTAGTTTCGATGGCGATGTTGTTGAAGATGTTGTTGAAGATGTTGTTGAAGATGTTGTTGAAGATGTTGTTGAAGATGTTGTTGAAGAGCAGGAAGCAGAAGCAACACCTGTTGTCGAAGAAGTAGAGGAGCCACCACAAGAAGAACAACCAGCGACAGCCCCAAACGCTGCCTATGAAATGTTAATGTCAACATGTTGGATTGACGGTATTCTTGACCCTGCTGAAGCAAAGTTATTGGCTCGTAAGCGTGAAGAATTAGGAATCACTTTTGAACAACACCTCGAGATGCTTCAAAGTATGTTGGAGCGTTCTTCATGAAAGCAGAAAATACACCTTTTTGGCACGCACTAGAATTAGCATGGTGTAGTGACGGCGCTCTTTCTTTGCACAGCATCAGACTTCTTGATGCCATGCAGAATATGATTGGGTTATCAAATTCAGACCGAGCAGAAATTGAATCTCGCTTTGAGGAAGACGTAGTCTATGACCTAACAAGGGCAGGTTTTGGTTGTGGAGATCAAGCATTAGCCGCGTGGGTTGGGACTCTTACTTTCTTAGATGACCCTGCAAGTTATGATGTTTCCAAAGCCATGGGCAAAGCAGCTATGCAATCCGGCCTTTCAATAGAGAGATGGATTGCAAGCCATTCATGGATGAGTCAACTTGGCTTAGGTAGGCCGTACGCAGAGGGCGTTTGGCTTGAGGGTGAAGAGGCTGGAGAAATTGCTAGAGTACCAGCATTACTTGTCCCAGTAGCAAAAACGATTGGTCTCATTGACCAAGATGAGTAATTACTCTACTATCGCTTCCCAAGTAATCTCAGCAGTGTGCTTAATCATATTCGAAATAGTGCAGTATTTTTCATGACTTTGTTGTACAAGACGATTAACCAATTTTTCTGGTAAATTATCCCCACTAACCCGGTAAACCATGTGGATCTTGGTGAACACTTTGGGGTTTGTATCTGAACGTTCTAAGTCTAGGCTAACCGAGGCGCTTGTCACTTCACGTGTTTTCAAACCCGCAATTACATCAATTAGACTACAGGCACCACAAGAATGTAGAGTTGCAGTGACAGGAGATACACCTTCTCCACCCCACGCTAAATCCATCGTCATCCCTTGTTTGTCGGTACAGGTCAAACTCTTCCCACCATTCCATTCTACCAGTGAATCCATGTTTTCCGGAGGCGAGTCTTAGAGAATATGTTTGCGATTGGATACTATCCTTACCCATTGCATTGATGAAGGGTGGGTGGGTCGGCCCAAATAATGACCTCTGGTAGCCCTATCACATTGGTAAGTGGCAATTTGAATGTGCCCGATAAACCAGTCATCAATTTCATTGAGGGTGATGGAATAGGTATTGACATCACTCCGGTGATGCGTAAAGTCGTAGATTCCTCAATTTCGAAGGCCTATGGTGGCCAACGAGAGATAGAATGGCAAGAAGTTTTAGCAGGTCAAAAGGCATTCAATGCAACAGGTGAATGGCTTCCAGAAGAAACCAAATCTGCTATGAGAACAGGACTTGTTTCAATCAAGGGGCCACTTACAACACCTGTTGGTGGTGGTATCCGTAGTCTCAACGTTGCTTTGCGTCAGCAATTAGACCTCTTTGCATGTGTACGCCCCGTAAGGTGGTATCAAGGAACTCCAAGCCCGGTCAAAGACCCAGGCGCGGTTGATATGATTATTTTCAGAGAAAATAGTGAAGATGTCTATGCGGGTATTGAATGGGAAGCAGGTAGCGACGAGGTTCGAAAGGTGATTTCCTTTTTACAAAATGAGATGGGTGTCACAAAAATTCGTTTCCCAGATTCATCGGGTATTGGTATCAAACCAATCAGTAAAGAAGGGACTGCGAGAATCGTTAGAGCAGCAATTCAATATGCTATTGAGCAGGATTTACCAAGCGTAACTCTAGTTCACAAGGGGAACATAATGAAATTCACAGAAGGCGGTTTCCGTGATTGGGGTTACCAACTTGCTCAAGATGAGTTTGGTGCCACTTTGTTAGATGGTGGGCCTTGGTGCACCATGAATAACCCAAATACAGGGAATGAAATAATCATCAAGGATGTAATTGCAGATGCAATGTTGCAGCAAGTATTGACGCGCCCGCGTGAGTATACTGTTTTGACAACGATGAATCTCAATGGTGATTACATTTCAGATGCACTAGCAGCACAAGTAGGAGGAATTGGAATCGCTCCAGGAGCGAATATCAATTACGACACAGGTATTGCTATTTTTGAGGCAACACACGGAACCGCTCCAAAGTATACAGGCCAAGATAAAGTGAATCCCGGTTCACTAATTCTTTCTGCTGAAATGATGTTGAGATACATGGGTTGGGATGAGGCCGCCGACCTAATTGTGAAGGGTATGGAAGGGGCAATATCCGCTAGAACAGTAACCTATGACTTCGAGCGTTTGATGGATGACGCAACCTTACTCAAGTGTAGTGAGTTCGGCGATGCTATTATCGCACATATGTGAGTGATTTGAATGGATTTCGCTTCTCTGAACCTTTGCCCGCCCTTGCTAGATGCTCTCGATGAGATTGGTTACGTCACGCCTACACCAATTCAAGCCCAAGCAATTCCAGAACTCATCAAAGGAAAAGATATGCTTGGTTGCGCTCAGACGGGCACGGGAAAGACCGCCGCCTTCGCTCTTCCAATCCTTGATGCGATGGCCGATGATCCATGGTCAGGCTCACGTCGCATCCGCGTACTGATGCTATGCCCAACGCGTGAACTTGCATCCCAAATTAACGATAATATAGAGCAATATGCACGATATCTTGACATCCGTTCGATGGTTATGTTTGGTGGCGTATCACAACGCCCTCAGGAAAAGTTACTGCGCAGGGGGGTCGACATTCTTGTGGCCACACCTGGTCGCTTACTCGACCTCATTTCACAGGGATACGTTGATCTTTCACACGTGCAATTCCTTGTTCTTGATGAGGCGGACCGCATGCTTGACATGGGATTCATCCGAGACATCCGCAAGATTCTCGCACAGATACCAAAGAAGCGTCAGAGTTTGTTGTTTAGCGCCACCATGCCGAGTTCGATTGTTGAATTGTCTCGTGACATGCTTTACGATCCAGTAAGTGTCTCAATCACACCTGAATCGACTACTGTCGAGGCCATCAAACAATCTTTGATGTTCGTTATGAAGAGCGATAAGCGCGGCCTTTTGACACATATCATCAAGGATGAGCGGCCCAAGAAGGTGCTCGTGTTCAGTCGCACCAAGCACGGTTGTAATCGCATTGTCAAACAACTTGGACAAGACGGCATCGAAGCCCTCGCAATCCATGGCAACAAGAGTCAAGGTGCGCGGGAGAAATCCCTCGGGCGATTTCGTAAGGGTACTCTTCAGGTGCTAGTTGCTACTGATGTGGCGAGCCGTGGCATTGATGTATCCGACATCAGCCATGTTATCAATCTAGATTTACCCAATGAGCCCGAGGTCTATGTGCATCGTATTGGGCGCACGGGACGTGCGGGGCAAGGGGGTATTGCAATTGCTTTCTGTGATGAGGGCGAAGGAGAGTATCTACGCGGTATTGAGGAGTTAATTCGCCAGGATATTCCAGTCGATGATAAGCAACCCTTCCACTCCGAAAAGGCTCTATCTCGTAAGGGTGACAAGGCCCCTAAGAAGCAGCAGAATCAGGGTCGCGGTCGGCGCCAACCTCGTAACCATAAATCTAACAGCAACCGCTCGAATAGGAAATCGAATCATCAATCCAATAGTGGGCGCAATAGTGGACGCAATAATCAGAGCTCTAGTCGTCGCGGCCAGAGCCGTAGTCAACGCAGGCATTAGACCACTTCTAGTTCGGTGATTCACCTATCACCACATGCGATGGGAATTAACTACTAGTGTTCTAGTGAGTTCTAAAACACTTGGTGTCACCTATGAAACTAAGTAATTTCTAAACAACTCAACACTTTAATTATTACACCAACTAACTATAATACATGCCAGCAGTGATTGTAGGGTATGTCAGGTCACCATTCACGCCTGCGAGAAAAGGTGGATTGGCCCGAATGCGACCAGATGATGTTGCATCAATTGTTGTCAAAGAATTGGTTGAAAGAACAGGAATAAGGCCAGAACTGATTGAGGATATTATTGTTGGATGTGCCTTTCCTGAAGGCGAGCAAGGATTCAATCTTGCAAGGATGATTACCTTTCTTTCTGGTTTACCTAATTCGGTTGCTGGAGTGACTATCAACCGTTTTTGCGGTTCATCAATGCAAGCTATTCACGATGCCACAGGGAGAATAGCAATGGGTTCGGGCGAGGCATTCATTTGTGGTGGGGTTGAATCAATGACAAGAATACCAATGACTGGATTTAACCCAATGCCCAATCCGGAACTTGTAGCCGATTATCCTGAGG
>CAUZNH010000097.1:0-5157 GCA_963581345.1 Candidatus Thalassarchaeaceae archaeon
GAATGGAACATGGATTGACCCTACTTGTATGTTTAATGATACAGCTGACCTTGACGATGATTTTGATTCAGTCTATGATTTATGGGATGTTGATGATGATAATGATGGTCTTTGGGATTATTTTGAGATAGACACCAATAACGACCTTGATGATGACGCAGGAACAAATCCACCAGGTAATTTCTTCACTGGATTAAATTGTCAGGATAAGGATGACGATGGTCAAGATTCAGACCCTGACGGGGATGGTTGGTATCAAGCAGTATGGGATAAAGGAGTGATGGGTCAAGGATATCTATCTCCCTATTACTATGATGTTGATAACGACAATGATGGAGTTCCAGATGGTGAAGATTGGGACGACGATAACGATGGTAACTCAGATGTATTACAAGAATTAATCCCAGGATGTTTTGATGGTGAAGAGCAGTATATTTGGGACCACGACAATGACGGTATTCCTGACTGGGGTGACGATGATTGGGATGGTGATGGACGGACAAATGCACAAGAATTAGCAACCGCTACACCACTTGTATCTCCATGGGACCACGACAATGATGGTATCCGCGATGATGAGGACCTAGATGATGACGAGGATGGAATGAAGGATAAGGATGAAATTCTCCTTTGGCCAACTCGTTTCAACACAGAATCAACGAATCCTTGGGACCACGATGATTTCGGAGACGGTGTAGGTATCTACAATTCTATGGATAACACGACTGGGCCAGATGGTCAAGACGTTGATGATGATAATGACACTTACTTCGATCTAGATTTCGATGTCTTAGAAGAGGGGTCAACCAACTGGTCTTGCTACAATGGAAGCGAATCATCTGATTGGGACCATAACAATGATTGTATCCTTGATAAAGATGACAAGATTCCAACTAGAGTAAATGTTTCTGTTGGTGATACATTGTGGATGGATGCCACCAGCCCTGCCTTGTTTACTGGCTGGGTGGAATGGTTGAATATGTCCACATTCCAGTTTGAAGCGGCAGAAAATTTGCCGGTTCAAGTATCAATTATGTGGACTAGTAATGGTACATTGGCATTAGAGACCGTGGATGTGCTGACCAATTCATGGGGTCAGTTCACAGTCGGTCAGTTCTTGTATCCAGAAGACATTCATGTTGGGGATAATACAACTTACACGATAATGGCAGAAGTTACTGAGATGTTCATCCATGATGGTTCAACATCTATTCCTACGACTGTTGGTGTGAAGGCTAATCTAACGGTTGACTATGTTGCATGGTACTACTTCAGAAGCGATGAACAGCCACTTTGGCTTGACTTCAAGGCGCATTACTCTGCTGATTGGGACCGAGGTTTCTTTGACCGCAGAATTATCAACGCACCAATTACTTTCGAAGTATCTGGTGGACCATTTGGTAACCGTTCTTCACCAACTAACTTTACTGGCTTTGGAATGGGCTACAGAACCGACTCAAATGGTTGGGCTTCACTTACATTTGTTCAATCCGGCGGAATTAATGGCATTTGGGAGCAAGTGGTTTGGAACTCTACTTTGGACAATGGCGTAGGAATGTTACCTGGCGGTTATGAAATGGTGATTTGGGACAATTCGGCCAAGGCTCATGTGGTTCAGGGAATATACAATTACACAACCACATCATTACCTGTTGGTGACTATGATTTCATTGGCCGTGTGGATCCTGGATTGGCAAGCGAATGGCCATTCCCGTACATGATTGGAGCTGAAACAGATCCGTTTTCAATGAAGGCAATGCACCGAATGTATGTTGAAGCAGAGATTATTATTTCAGGTGATAACCCAGTCTATTTCTGGGATGCAACAGTGTTTACCGGCTCGAGTTTCGGAGCATGGCGAGCAATGTATCTATCATCTGGATTGGCAGCTTTTGGTACGGAATTCAACACTGCGAGCCTTGGGAAGCCATGGCCGATGGAGTGGGATGGAAACAAAGCAACTCTACTTGATGAAGCGGCTCGCTTGCGTCCATTCTTGAATCATAATGGTACCCACTGGTATATCACAATGCAGAATGGAGGAGATTTCGATGTCCCACCTTGTGGACCGATAGATGCAAGTGATCCTGATAGCGATGTTCGTTGTGAAATTATTCCAGAGATGGATACTGGTGAAACATTTACAGTCATTGGAAATGTGACAAACCGCACTTTCTTCCCGTGGGACCAAGATGCTATGGCCCTACAGGTTGACCTTGACCATAATGGTGAATTCCAAGGTTCACAAGAAACGGGATATGCTCGCAAACCAACTATGATGGGTGGAGAAGCAGTATTCAACTACAACTGGTCTTGGTACAGTCAATTTGAGGCTGCAACTTATGGAGTTAAGGTTGACTTTACCAATTCAAATTATTATTTCACTGGCAATCAAACAACTGTGTTAGCACCTACTGGCGCTTATGTCAATATTTCAGTTGTAGGAACAACTGATTTTGAATTGAATACGGTTCCTAGACTATATCGAAATACAAACTCATCAGTTGAAGCACGTCTAGTTGACAATGCTATGCGACCAGTAAAGAATGTCGCAGTCAACTGGAGTTGGTCAGCAACCGGTGAAATGAACTCATCTGAAACAGACTCAAATGGTGTGTTCAAGATTCCAATGAACATATCTTCGGATCATCAACTTGGTAACTTTACAATGTCCTTTGAGTTCCCCGGAAACCCCCTGCTAAAGAGTTCAGCAGTTTCCCAAGAGTTTTGGGTGGTTTCTCAAACTTTCATCAACCTAGTAAGCGCTGAATGCGCTGGTTCTAATGTTTGTGAGAGCGGAGATGTATGGGAGTTCACAGCCCAAGTAACTGACGATAATCGCACGCCAGGTATACGTGACCTAGGCTCATCACTCTCGGGTGATGGAGAAAACGGTGGCAACGTATCAATCATCTTTGAAGGATATGACTTTGAGAATATTGCTCACCGCCAAGTGGTAGCAACTTTGGTGCCGAATGCTGGTGTTATTCATCATGAAATTAGCCTAGACCCACAAGCTCTGCGCCAAGACCCAGCATCTTTCCTTCCGGAAGGATTTGGACCGGTTAATGTGATATTAAGATTCAATGAGAATCTTCCCAATGAGGGTTGTGAAATAGCCCTTCAGGAGTATCACTTGACTCTTCCAGGACAATGGGACCCATGTACAAATCAACCAGGCAACGACCACTTCCGCCGAGTTTTACGCTCGGATGTAGATGGATTTGCGATGATAGGCAGAACTGTGTTAGATGTAGACCAACAAATCGTGTACACCTCTGAGACAGACCCCAACACTGGTGAAGTCATTGAAAAGCCAATGGTAGTCACTGGCCGTTTGATAGATGAGTTAGGTTACAACCTGACAAACCGTCAAATCCGCATCTTCTATGAAATGCAAGGAAGCAGTGCAGGTCCAGTATCTTGTGCTCCAAGCACAACTGACTTTGGTGGCTACTTCGAAATCACCTGTCCATTACAAGGAGTGATGGCAGGCCAAGCAAGAGTCACAGTTGACTACAACGCGTGGGAGAACAATGACCGTCAACGATACAAGAATCAATCAGTGACCCACCTATTCCCAGTATTCTCCAACTCAAGTTTAGAGATTACTGCAGTAGGGCCATACCAGACTGACGTTGACCGTTACACCTTCTCAAATGGTACCAGTTATCCAGTACTTTACCTGAAGGAGTCTTTCCACATTGAGGCATTCCTCAAGCAGTCAAATGGACAAGCAATTGGTGGGAAGTGTATCAACATCTATCTCAACCCAGACCAGTTCACACGCCCAATAGCAACTGCATACACCAATGACGAAGATGGTGCAATCACTTGGTTTAGTGGTGACCCAGAGCAGAATCCGTCCCGAAAGGGTGTCGAGCCAATGGGTAATGAGTTGGAAGGATTTAGAGTTCTCAGACTTGCTTATGAGCCAGACAGAGATGTGTCAAAGGGTTGTGACAAAGAGTCCTCAGCCGTGGTTAACGGTTCATCAATGGATCTCATGGTGTTAGTCCGCTCTAAGGTAGATATGCAATTTGATAATCCATGGGAGAAGATAGATGGATATCAGGAATACGAAGAAGTTAGCGGCAGTGTTGCAGTACTTCGTAACCGTATTGAGGCAGCAGTAGCAGGTCAACAGGTGCACTTTGTGTTCCAGTATTGGAATGGCACAGATTGGATCAATGAGTCTTTAGAAATTGAGACTACAAACGACCGTGGAATTGCTAATTTCTCTTACGAATACGCAGGTAAGAATTGCGGGGACCAGAAGTGTGATGGGACGTGGAGAATTATCGCAACGTTCCCAGAATCCGCTCACTTTGTGGGTGGAGAGGACCTAGAAGGTACGGTTTTCTTGGGGGATCCACTCATTGATACTCAAGGAGCGGCTTGGTGGACCCAACCAGAGTTCTTGCTACCAATTATTCTAGCGATGCTGTTTGCAATGATTATTGGTGCAGTGATGTACAAGCGCTATGCTGAACGCCGCAGAATCAGTATTCTGCAAGGAATTTTGATAGGCACTATGATGCAATTAGAAGTTGCTAACGAGTATGTGGCAGTGATTTTCAACTGCTACAAAGACTTGGTCAAGTTCTTCCGCCAACAGGGATTCATGAAGAAGGTATACGAGACTACAAGAGAGTTTGAGTGGGCTGTTCGTGAGGCACTACGAGGAATCGCTTCGCCGGCTGAACTGGATGCGTTCTTGTCAATCTTTGAAGAGGCAAGATACTCTGACCACCAAATTACAGTTGGTCACCGTGATAGAGCAATGCAGACTTTGCAAGGAATTACAACTAGTATTGCCCTTGCTCTAGGTGAGCAACAACTCAGCCGAACTACTGACCATGATGCAGATATTCATGGTAACTTGGCGAAAGCTGGCGAGTTCATTGATTCAGAAGGCAATATCAAGCAGGCTGGAATTGATGAGAACGACGAGTTGGACAGTTTCAGCCTTTGAGTAGATACACGCATTTGGTTGTGCGGCGGGCGACTAGCCCGCCGCCTTCCATTAATGCCAAATCTCAGTATTGGCGGTAGCTTTGCTTAGACAAACGAGTGATTGCGAGCCTGTTGCATGGGTACCCACGCGTGAATATCAAACGCGAGGGTGTCGCGTGGGTGTTGGAAAGTTTGCTCTTT
>CAUZNH010000098.1:0-5060 GCA_963581345.1 Candidatus Thalassarchaeaceae archaeon
CATTCCCCGAAGGGTCACCACGGCCTTCGAAGGCGGCGATACCCCGCACTTGGTACCACAGTTCATCCCTCGCCGGCGAAGGCCAAGGTCCGTGTGGTGTTGCAGTCGGGGCAAACTTTTGGGTAAATCCACCCCTTTTGAATCCTCTTATAGGTGAAAACGATTCATAATCGGCGCTGAGTAGGCTCTCTTAGGCCATCATGGTATCCACTTATACCAGCGGCTAATCGAGCTGCCACTTCGGGGTCACCGTTGACAATTTCAGTTGCACTGAAGGCTGGCCATCTCTCACGAGGTTGCAACAACCATCCAATCATCGGATGAATTTTCCCTACAACTGGTTTAGTGTCCACAAGAATTGACTTCAACGTATTCAGAATGTCTGTCAACTCGGCAAAGCCCTGCAACTCCCCGTCAATTTCAACACCCTGCAGAATCCTCTCCAAACGAGAGACGATATCAGTAGGACAGCCGGGGTGTTCTATCTCACCTATCCCTGGAATTGTATGTATCTCACCAATCTGACGAAATAGGGCCGAGGCCCATGGAATACTTTCTCCCAAAAGCATCTCTCGCCCGTCTACCCCTTCAGTAATGGTATTGAACAATAGTGGTGAAAAAGGAGCCCACCATTCAATGGGTAGAGATGTGATTTCTCTAATTTCTTCAACCGATGGGGTTCTATCATCTCTCACTGTTGAGAGCAGTGATATCCAGCCATTAATTATGGGTGATGACCTTTGAGATGCCTCAATGTCCCTTACCCAGTTATCATCTAATTCTCCTTGAGAAGATAGCCAAGTCAATCCGGTTAAAGCTGGAATTATATTTGATGGTAATGATTTAGAAATACTATTTGGGGCCCAACGAGCCAAATCAGAAGCAAGTTCGGGGGGTAGCCATGCAACCTGCGAAAGTAGCGTGGAAGTTAGCCATGACGAGGCAACATCATCAAAGTGATGTGAATCAATTAGAGTTCTCAATCTCAACGCTAAGTCATCTTCATCCCGGATTCTTTGTACAAGATGATTGTGAGCTAATTCCTGCCAATCATTCGGCGCGGTTCCTGCAACTTCCGCTAGAAATTCTATCGGTACTTTTTCCACAGGTAGAAGCGAAATCCAATCAGCGCCCAACCGATTACTTTGACGACGCCACAGCGGCCAGCGATTATCATCTGGACAAGATATCCATGCCGCTAATGGGTCAACTGATTCAATTCTATCAGCCCAATCAGCATCACCTTCCGGATATCGCAGTGATGCTGCAAACAATCTCATCTCTTCGGATGAGTCTTCAGATGCATCAGGAGGTGCTGAATCACCTGCTGCAAGTCGCGCCGCTGCAACGACCTCCTCTAGAGTTGATGCTGAATGTGGAGGCTCCCAAAGTGGCGGCGGGGATGTGAAACTAGGTGGTGGGCGGTGTGTTACCTTGCAAGGTAATTCAACATCTCCAGCCAATTTCAAGAGGTACCAAGAGAGTGGGCGAATTGGATCTGGCCTAAGGGTGGGGTAGGCGAGTGGCTCTTCAGGTTCTTGGGAGAGAATTGCGAGTCTAGTTCTCGGGTCTTGGAAAACTGAATGTAGTTGCTTTGAATCATGGTGGCCAGGAGGGTATTGTAAAACTACAGGGGTTGTTTCTTGGCGTGCCAAAGACCAATCTATCAGAGAAAGCCAAGCCGTTGATGATAGACCTTGAACATCAATGATAATATTCTCTACCTCACTTTTTTCACTCCATTGATGTTTCGACCAATCTGATTGAAAACGTCTCCAAGTTGATTCTTCAACTCGAATGTTACCACTTCGTTTGCGGCGACCTTTGCGAATTGCTTGAATCAATCCTTGTAATCGGTGTCGGCGTTCTGTTTCCGTAAGACGCGGGTGGGCGCGATTAATCCATGAATCAAGAATTGAAAGTGGTACGGCATCACCTTGACGCCCTAAAAGTGATGCTTCTGCAATTACAAGAGCACCATGTGAGGCAGCAGAAAGGAGAGTAGTTGTTGAAAGCCTGTCAGGTAATATTGCACAAATAGGACATTGAGACTGAAGGGGAGAAATTGATTCATGGGCTGTTCCAAGGGTCCAAGATTCTGATTCCCCCATCGGCATTGGGAGGGCTGGCCAGCCCTCTATCCCTGGTTCACCAAACCAACTTCCAATTGCTAACTTTAGCGATTGTCGTGGGTCTAGTAATCTAGCACGAACTAATCCTATTACAGGTGCAGGTTCTACCCAATCAGACAATGATGTTGTTGATTGGTCATCAGAAGGTGCAGGAACCTGCTCAAGAGATGCTAGGTCGTACCATCTTACTTCTGCCTCGCGCGCAACTGCCCAAACATATTCAGCCTTCACCCCTTTAATTCCACTAGAGATTACGGTTTGTTCTGAATGACTGAAATCCCCACTCCACGGTAATGGAATGAGGGGGCTAGTGAGGGGTTTCGTGTAAGCAAGTAGAAGTTGGGGACCATCTTTTGCAAGTAATCTTCCAATCGCATGTTCGGGAATTGAATCAATACTGCTTTCAGCTAATCTAGCCAATTCATCACCAAGAATAACCTGCCAGCCAGCCGCGGTGAGATGCTGTTTGGCACCTCTTTGACCTGGCCCAGAATCTGACTGAATAAGGCCCTCCTCCCTCATTCTCTTCAATTCTGCAGAAGCATGAGGCAAACGTAGCGTAACTGCTTTACTTGAACCTGTGACAGTTGAGGGGCCATCGGAAAGATGGTCCAATAGCCTCCGTCTGTAACTACCTCGGATTCGTGAAAAAGTCATCGGATTTCCACTCTTGACCATACCCACCTCTCCGACACCTCAACAGGGCGCTTGGTATTGGGGAGTTGTTGATAGTACTTCAATTATCTCATTAGTTACCATTTGTTACATATTTCCACTGGAGAAAGTTCGGTTTTACTAACTCACCGATTATTTTATTCACTAACCATGCAATAAATACGTCACTATCTGTAACAACAATGCGTCATCTGTGGCAATGGTTATATCAGCGACAGCACTCCCTCAGGTCAGACGGTGTAAAGAACCACTATGGGTAACCGTTAGATGACTTGGAGGAAAAGGTGAAGAAAAATGAAGACAGTTAGAATCAGACAGAAGATCAAGGTATTCCTTGCTGAGAGACCCCGTAATACCGCGGAAATTCTTGAGCACATCAACACCACAATGAGACACGGGACAACAAGCCAACAACTTGGCAATGTTCTCTCTAAAGATAAAGACATAGTGAAGGTCGGATACATCAAGAGAAGTGGAATTCTCTCCGGTGGGTATGATATCTGCGAGTGGGCAATTGTCGACTGGGTAAAAGACAAGCATCCAGAATGGAGACCTGGTCAGCCATTTCTTCTTGACCGTGACGGCCCTGGGTTCTGAAGTAGCATATTCGAACACAAGTTCGCCAATCGCGAATGATTAACCATTCATCTTTTACTAGTTGCCGAGAAATACTTTGTAGGTACTTTTTGGCTCTCAATTTTCAAGTGTAATGTCCCAATCACCTGAACGTGCAAGGCTATTCATCTTAGCACGGTGTGAAAATGCATTTTGGCTATCTTCTGGAGTTCCAATAGCCCAAGATTGGAGTGCTGCTGCTTGTAGGGCTCTACCATAGGAATACGAAAGTTGCCACGGTGGGTTTTCATCCATTGAATTCATCAAATTGAGATGAGCGGTCGCGTCTTCATCAGATTGTCCACCAGACAAGAACACGATGCCGGGCAGGTTTTGAGGAACATTCTCCCTTAGACACTTGAGAGTTAACTGAGCTACTTCTTCTCTAGAGATTTGCTCAGAACAAGCCTTTCCAGCGATTATCATGTTTGGTTTCAAGAGGGCACCAGGAATGTGTACCCCTTGGTCTTTACAAGCCGCAAAGGTTGCAGCGAGTATTTCTGCAGTAACAGAATAACAACGAGCGGCATCATGACCACCTTCCATCAAAACTTCTGGCTCAATAATTGGAACTAATCCTTGCTCTTGACATATTGCTGAATAGCGAGCTAATGCATGTGCATTTGCGCTGATGCAAGCTTGTGAAGGGATTCCATCGCCAATCGTAATGACGGCGCGCCATTTTGCAAATCGTGCACCTATGTTGAAATATTCCATACATCGAGATCGCAATCCATCTAATCCTTCTGTAATCTTTTCACCACTGTGATTTGCTAAAATATAAGCGCCTGTGTCTACTTTGATTCCTGGGAGGATATCTTTCGCTAACAAGTGATCAGGTATTGCTACACCATCATCCATCATCTGCTTGATGGTTTCATCATAGAGAATAACGCCGCTTACTGCTGATTCACAACCCGGTGTCGCGAATAAATTTGCTCGGTAAGCCCTACGTGCCTCTTCAGAGGGGGCAACCCCAACACCTTGGAGTCGGCTACTCATTGTCCCCGTACTTTCATCTGCAGCAAGAATCCCTCGCCCGGGTGCGACCAATTTATTGGCATTTACTTCAAGCATCTTAGTATCCATATGTACCACTCAAGCAACACGAGTCGGCTTGGTAATTTCAAGTCATCGCAGGAACATATTGGACTATAGTCGTAGTATAATCAGATTACGGATTGTCCTTTCATCAATGAAATTACTTTGAAAGAAAACAAGTTACTACTACATATTTGTAGTTATTGAGATTAGTTGTATCTGCAAAAAATGCTTACTAGATGCTCATTGAGGGTACTCAGTACTGATGAATCGTCTTACCCCACTTGCCACATCAATTACTTCAGAGTGCACAGCTACTCGACCACCAAGGTCTTCTACTCCTGGAAGATATCCTGAGCAAACGCCACTGGCAACGAATAATGCGTCTGAACTCGAGCACAAATCATCCCTACCCCATAGCCGATAAACGTCATCCCCAAGCATCTCCTTTGCTCGACGCTCGTGGTCTTCATTTGTAGTTACGAGACGCCCTTCAAAATGGCCACCTAAACCTCTCAATGCTGTTGCTGTTATCACACCTTCAGGAGCAGCCCCTATCCCCATCAGAAGATCAATATCACTTTCTGGATTTGCGGC
>CAUZNH010000099.1:0-4918 GCA_963581345.1 Candidatus Thalassarchaeaceae archaeon
GTGTTTTATCAATCATATCTACTCCATTGGATTCTAAATGAGATATCATTTGAAGCATATCATCAACTTCAAAAGCTAGTTGTTGTATTCCTGGTCCACGTTTGTTGATGAATTGGCCAATTGGTGTGTTTTCACTTGTTGGTTCAAGCAATTCAATATTGGGTGCAGGTCCCTGAGAAGTTGAAAGAAAAAGGATATTGACACCTTGTTCTTCATTTACTTCAACATCTTTTGATGGTATTAATCCTAGTAACTCCCAGAACTTTGCTCCTTGCTGTAAATCTTTGACAGCAATACCGATGTGGTCTAATCTGATGCCTTTCATAATCTCACCTCATACTCCACTTGGTGCCATCCAAGTTCCGAATGCATCCTTGAGTGCGTTCATTATTTCGCCTATAGTACATTCTGCTTTCACAGCATCTAATATTGCCTGCATTGTGTTGCCTCCATTCAAAGCGACGTTGTTGACATTTGTCAATGCTAATTTTACTGATTCAGCATCTCTATTCGCACGGATATTCAATAGTAAATTGCATTGTGCTTCACCTAATGATTGATCCACAGTTTGACCTATCATATCTGATTCTGCACCCGATTCTAGTGCATGATTAACTCCAACAACCAATAAATCCCCCTTGTCTTGAGCCACTTGCTCTGCCCAAGCCGATTCATGAAGATGGCGTTGTTGAAATCCACTTTCGATGGCGGTTAGCGCACCACCACATCTTTCTATTTCTTCAATCAACTTTTTTGATTGGTTGAAGAGATTAGTTGTAAGCCCTTCAACATACCATGAACCACCTAATGGGTCTACAACATCTGCAATCCCTGTCTCATTAGCCAAAATTTGTTGAGTCCTTAAAGCGATGGTAGATGACTTTTCGGTAGGCAAACCTATCGCTTCATCAAAAGAATTTGTGTGTAGTGATTGAGTACCACCTAGCACCGAAGAAAGGGCTTGATAAGATACACGGACGATATTATTGAGTGGTTGTTGTGCCGTAAGTGTAACGCCAGCGGTTTGAGTGTGGAAACGGAGGATAGATGAATTTGGGTTGCTAGGAGAGAACCTTTCGGTCATTAGGTGATACCATAGTTTTCTAGCGGCTCGGAATTTCGCCACTTCTTCAAAAAAGTCATTATGACAACCAAAGAAAAATGATAATCTTGGGGCAAACTCATCAACATCTAATCCAGAATCGACTGCAGCCTGAACATAAGCCAATGCGTTTGAGAGAGTAAAGGCTAGTTCCTCTACAGCAGTAGCTCCTGCCTCACGAATATGGTATCCTGAAATACTGATGGTATTCCAACGTGGTGTATTCTCCTTACACCAGTGCATTACATCTGTAATCAATCTCAAAGAATCAGTTGGTGGGAAAACATAAGTTCCTCTAGCAATGTATTCCTTCAGTATGTCATTCTGTATTGTCCCTCTTAATTCTGTAATATCTGTTCCTCTTTCCTCAGCGACTGCAACATACATTGCGAATAAAATAGATGCAGGGGCATTAATTGTCATTGAAGTAGAAATCGATGCCATGTCAATTCCATCAAATAATAATCTCATGTCATGAATGCTGTCAATAGCAACTCCTACCTTTCCCACCTCTCCAAAAGACATCTCATCGTCTGAATCTAATCCTAATTGGGTTGGTAGATCAAATGCTACGGAAAGTCCAGATTGTCCCTTTTGTAGAAGTGTAAGGAATCTTTTATTTGTCTCTTTTGCAGAACTAAAACCAGCATATTGGCGCATAGTCCAAGTTTTTCCTCTATACATTGATTTGTGAATACCCCTAGTATAAGGTGGGCTACCTGGCTCACTATCAGGTTCACCTAATCCATAATCTTGGTTAGGAACTTCAGGAATAGGGATACCTGCACGTGTTTTGAAAACTTTCTTTTCGTCTCCCATAGGTCGGCCTCGCTCTCTCGCAGGGGCTGGTGAGGGTCATTATTTTTGGTTAATTTAGTGCTGATGACCGCCTTCACCGTGAACATGTCCATGTTCCAATTCTTCTTCTGAGGCATCGCGGACATCAACAACTTCAACTTCGAATTTTAATGCGCGGCCAGATAATGGGTGGTTAAAGTCACATTTGATTGTCGTATCTGTAATTCCTACAACACGGAATGGACCCATGGCAGACATTAATGTCATCCCTAATTCCATTTCTAAATCTTCAGGAAATTCTGCTGATGGTATATCCATCACTGCTTCATCTGTTTGTTCACCATATGCATCTTCTGCCATAAGGGTGAATTCCCTCTTTTCACCAACTTCTGCACCCATCATTTCCCTTTCAAATCCAGGAATCATGTTTTTGTGGCCGACTAGAAACCCTAGAGGTTCGGCTCCATGACTTGAATCAAATTCTTCACCATCTTCAGGAAAAGTCCCTCGATAGTGTACCATTGCTACTTTATCGTTATCTATTGTTGTCATTCATCTCACTTTCCTATATCCTTTCAGGACTTTGATAATTCTCTCCGCTGTCTTATCAGCGATGATTTGTTCCTCTAATTTTTCTTCTACGAATTCTATCGCTGCATCAATACCTTGCCGCTCACCCTTTGCCCAAGTAGAGCCAAGGAGATTTGCTCTGTGTTCCTCATCAACGTTTTCTTCTTCCATGATTTCCCTAACATCAACTTTGAATTCCATATATTTACGGCGATTCAATTTAACAATCCTTTTTGAGGGGGCTGATGAGGCCCTCGTCTTGCGTTTTTTTGCAATCATTTTACTACGCTTTTCGTAAGCTTTCTCACTTGTTGATTTAGTTTCTTTTAAGGTAGTTCTAGCGGCTTCTGCCGCCAAAGAAATAGGATCCTTGATGGCAGTCTCCCCCTCAATAATTATTCCGGAATCAACGGCCAATGCCTTACTTTCTGCTATTAATCCGCTTACTCTAACTTCATCTGAGTCATTATTTTCGTCAGATTCTTTTTCATCTTGTTTTTGTCGTAATCCAAGACTTCTGACTTTTCCAACAGCAACAGCCGGACCATCTACAACATTTGTTCCATCAATTATTGCCGCCCCAGAAACATCTACCAATGGTTCAACGGGGGCAGGTTTTTCAACGATAGAATCTTCAAGAATAACATCAACTGTTTCAGACTCTTTTTCTTCTTTTTCAAGAACCGGTTCTGAAGAAGTTTTAGGTTTTAAGTGAGATTGTGGGATGGCGGGTTTTGAAGTCTGATCTTTTATTGCCGAAGGTGGGGGTCCTAAAGTTGCTGGAGCCTTCCGCCCGAGAGTGTTTTTTTGAGGTTCTCTAGACTTTTGAAAATTTGGTTTCTTTTTCTTTTGTGCAGCGTCAGACGCGAATGGATTGAATGGTTTATTTCTCTTAGCAACCAAGTACTTGTCCCCTCTTCTGTGGTGCGGCCTACTGCCGGCCCCTCATAACTCTTACAGTATTGAGTAGTTAGGATTCAATTTCAATTAAGCCCAAGAAATAGGTGTTTCATCAGTTCTTAAAGCCTGATTAACTCCTGATGATTCAAATGTGATTCCTCCATCATTTAGAACCTGTAGTCTACCCAATGTTGCTATCATGGACCCATTATCTACACAGAATTGAGGGGCTGGCGCATTGGATTTAGCACCACGTTCTATAGCCATTATTTCACCCATTTGTTTTATTCGGTTGTTACAAGCTACACCGCCACCTAACAGTAATTCTGTTTTTCCAGTATGAGCCATTGCTCGCTCAGCTACTTCAATACATGCAGCAAAAGCATGTTCTTGTAAACTCCAACAAACAGCACCTAATTCTGAACCTCTTTCAACTAATCGGGAGGCGGCCGTAAGCAGGCCTGAAAATGCTAAATCCATTCCATGAACTGCATAAGGCAATGAGTAATCATCTAAATCAGCATCCATATTATTTGCTCTCCATTCGGTAGCTAATTTCTCAATTTTAGGGCCTCCGGGAAAAGGTAATTCTTGACCTCTGGCAAACTTGTCCAACATATTCCCAATACCAATATCTAGGGTTTCCCCAAGTACCCGATAACGATCACCCATTCGGGCAATAACCTGGGTATTTCCTCCCGAAACATATAGTAAGACAGGGTCATCCATTTCGCATTGCTGACGACCAATCTCGATATGGGCCACACAGTGATTCACTCCAACTAGAGGAACCTTCCACTTACTAGCTAGTGCTCTAGCCACACTAGCTCCAACCCTGAGGCAAGGTCCTAGTCCAGGTCCTTGGCTAAAGGCAATAGCAGAAACCGAATCAGGAGTAATCCCTGATTCTAAGAGTTGTTTTACTAATGTAGATGCTTGTTCAGCATGATGATCAGCGGCTTCACGTGGATGAATACCCCCTTCATCCGGCCTATAAAATGCTGAAAATGATGTTGAGGGCGACCCTTTTCTATCAACACTTCCAATTGACAAAGTGTGAGCGGTAGATTCGATTCCGACCACTACGCCGTGTTTCATAGTACCCAACAAACATTGCGGGCAGGCCACATCATTTCAAGCCTGTAGTGTGTCCGGTGATACAATGCGGCGGCTTTTGCTGAATGTTGGACCCATTGCCCACCTGTCTCCGAATGGATTTGAAGGGCCTCTTCTTGGGGATAAAATGTCTGATTTCGAGTTACTCGTTCATCCAAAAGGGATGGCTATATTATCATCAGATGAGATGATTGAAAAAATTGGTCCTAGTGAAGAATTACAAGATGAATTTTTCCATCAAAAGAAACTAGATTCTAGGGTGCCAGTTATAGTTCAAACAGGTGAAATGGAAGTATGGGATTTAGCCGGTAAAGCCGTAATACCTGGTCTAGTAGATGGCCACACGCATCTAGTTTGGGCGGGAGATCGTTCAGGTGAAGTTGCATTGCGTGAGCAGGGTTATACTTACCAACAAATATCTCAAATGGGTGG
>CAUZNH010000100.1:0-4912 GCA_963581345.1 Candidatus Thalassarchaeaceae archaeon
TGGAGGATGTACGAAAGGCATACCAAGACACTGTAGCAATGGCTGAGCAAGTTCGCTTGGAATGTGATTTGAGGGTTCGGGTCGTACTCGGTCCTCACCCTGCTGCGTGGGTTCATCAGTGTGCTTCGTTAGGCACTGAAGAATCGAATGAATTACATCTCCAAGCGGTTGAATTAGCAATTGAATTTTGTGAAGAAAATTTGGCAGTCGGGGTCGGTGAAGTAGGTCGTCCTCACTGGGATGTCGGTGATGAAGTGTTAGATCAGGCTGATGAGATTTTGATTGAAGTGCTTTCAATGTGTAAAAGGGCAAATGTTCCTGCTCAACTCCATCTCGACGCAAATGGTGAAAAAACTAACCGTGAAATTGCTAATATTTGTGACCATGTAGGTTTCCCAAGGTTCGGTGCAATTCACCACCATGCCGATGCAGATGTCAGTAAAAGTTTCACACATGGCTTGACTTCTTCGGTAGTGGTTGGACGTGATTCAATCAAGGATATTTCTGATACAATATGGCAAAATGAAGGTGGGTTCCTAATGGAAACTGATTACATGGATGACCCGCGTAGGCCTGGAGCAGTACTTGGTCCAAAGACGGTACCCCGAAGAACCCAAGCTCTTGCAACTTCTCTAATTGGCAGAGGATTGGATGCAGAAGCGGTGTTGAGTGCAATCCATATTGATCTGCCTGAGGCATTGTATGGCGAATATGAATGAAGCCATATTAAGTCAGCAAAATTAGCACAATTTGAGTTATATTGAACATGAATTGTGAAATTTGCCAATTATGGACTACTTTCACTTAGTTTCTACCCGACCTATGGTCGGAGTTTCGATAATTGTACTCAAATGAGGGGGTAATGAACACATTTGTGGGGTAATTACATCCCTTCGTGGATGACGCTGTCGTCTCACAGAGTAGGCAAAGGTCTTGAAGGCGTCTTCGCCGGCGAACCGATGTTGGTAGGAACAGGTGCTTTTATGTTGGAACTAAAGGGAAAAACTGCACTAGTATTTGGCGTGGCGAGCGAAGATAGTATTGCATGGGCTATATGCGAGCAATTATCGGCAGCAGGATGTAAGTTAATTCTTGGTTTTCAGAAGCGATTTATGAGCCGTGTATTCCAATTGAAAGAGAAATTAGATGGTATTGAAGCATTTTACCCAATTGATGTTGAAACCAATGAATTGACAGCCGAATTTTTCACAGAGTGGCAAAATGCCCACCCAGGTGCAAAAGCAGATATTGTCATTCATGCAATCGGTTTTGCTCCACGTCCATGTTTTGACCGACCAGTGTTGTTCGTTGAAAATGACCCGATGAACACTGCTATGACAATCAGCGCCCATTCACTACAAAGAGTGATGCGCTACGCTTTGCCACATCTTGCCCCTAATTCTTCAACAATCACTCTAACCTATGCGGCCTCAACTAGATGGGTGCCAAACTATGGCGTGATGAGTATAGCAAAAGCAGCATTAGAAGCTTGGACTCGTGAACTTGCAAATCATGTTGGCCCAGATGGCCACCGAGTGAACGCAATATCATCAGGACCGATCAAAACCTTAGCGGCAGGTGGTATTCCTGGCTTTGATGACATTCTCGCCCATGTAGAGAGGAATTCACCATTACGTCGAAATGTCACTCAGAAAGATGTTGCAGGATGTGCAACTTGGTTAGCCTCACCCTTGTCTTCAGGTGTCACAGGACAAATAATTCACGTTGATGCTGGATATTCTAGTATCATGGTGCCTGACAGTATCTCGGATTGAGGTGGTAATATGACCGAACAATTGGACGAAGTGCCCCAACATCCTTTCGCGCCGATTGCGATAGTGGGGCAGTCTGCTCTTTTGCCAGACGCACCAGATATTGAGTCATTCTGGGATAATGTGTTGAATGCCAAAGTTGCAATTCGTGAAGTACCTCACGATAGGTGGAACCCCGACGACTTTTGGGTTGAAGGTGAACCTGGGAGTGCAATAGAAGGCAAAACTTACTCAAAGATTGGGGCTTTTGTTGAAGGTTTTGAGTTTGATTGGCGGCGTTGGAAACAACCGCCTGGAACGCTTTCTCAAATTGATGATACCCAATTGTGGGCGGTTGAGGTTTCAGCAGCAGCGTTGGAGGATGCTGGTTATATTGGTGAAAACAGTCGTTTACAACTGCCAAATGCTCGTTGTGGTGTGATATTCGCTAATGCCTTAGGTGGAGAAAACCGAGTAATGTCAAGTAAGCGTGTTTACGCAGACCAAATTACACGCAAGGCAGTTGAAGCCGGCATGCCAGAAACTAGCAGTGAAGAATTCAAGGATTCAATCACTGATGGCACTCCACGAATTGATGAAGATACGATGGCTGGGGAACTAGCCAACGTAGTTGCTGGCCGAGTGGCCAATCTGCTTGACTTACAAGGCCCGAATTTCAGTGCTGATGCTGCTTGTGCCTCTACTTTTGCCGCTTTAGTGGGGGCTTGTCAGATGCTACAAACTGGCCAGACGGATTTGATGCTATGTGGTGCAAGTGACCGAACTATGGATCCAGGAACATATGCGAAATTCAGCGCTATCGGTGCGCTCTCCCCACTCCATTCCCGGCCGTTTGACGTACGTGCCAATGGATTCGTGATGGGGGAAGGTGCAGGTTGTGTAGTTCTCAAGCGATTGGAGGATGCCATTTCAGATGGTGATACAATTTACAGCGTCATCCGCGGAATAGGTTCCTCAAGCGATGGCAGAGGAAAAGGAATCACAGCCCCATCAACTAGAGGTCAAAAGCAGGCAGTTATGCGGGCATATCAGCAGGCTGGATATTCCCCTTCCTCAGTAGAATTGATTGAGGCCCACGGGACGAGCACTAAGGTTGGAGACGCAACAGAGTTGTCAACACTTGCTGGAGTATTTGCAGACCGTGGCGCTGGTGATTTTGTTGCAGTAGGCTCAGTAAAAAGTCAAATTGGTCACCTTAAAGCAGCTGCTGGAATGGCTGGGTTACTGAAAGCAAGTCTAGCACTTCATCACAGAACTTTACCCCCATCAGCAGGGTTTGAGCAACCAAATACTTCAGTCAATTGGGACGAAATCCCGTTTTATGTCCCCACAGTATCTTCTGATTGGCCAATTCCACAGTCTAAAGCACCCAGACGAGCAGGCGTGTCCGCGTTTGGTTTTGGAGGGACAAATTTCCATTGTGCACTTGAGCAGTACGACCCAGAATACCACAAATCCCTAGTTGGAAGTTTGTCTAATAGTTCACTTTCTAAGTTACAAGTTCCAACGGCTGCAAGCGTTCTAGATTCAACTACAACACCTTCAATGAACCATCAAGAATTACTTGATATTGAGGGGGGGATCTTGCTTCTGAATGCTGATGGTATCGAGTCTTTAGCCTCAGAAATTAAACATGTTAAATCAATTCTCTTCTCATCATCAATTTCAAATTTCGATGATGACCCAGCAGGACGTAGACTTTCAGCAGTCCTTTCGGATTTGTCATCTGATTTTGAGCCACAAGGCGCTCGGTGTGGAATTGTCGCGACTAATTGGGGACAATTAGCTAAGAGAATGGATTTACTCAGTGAGAATATCTCAGACCCCTCTAAATGGACATTCCTAGCAAAACAGATGGTTTTCATTACTGAAGAGGAAGCACTGCCAGCCGATGCAAAATTGGTACAGATGTTCCCAGGTCAAGGTAGTCAATATGTTGGGATGACGCTAGATCTCTCAAAGAGGTTTGAAGTGATTGGTGAAACATGGGCCGAAGCCGATTCAACCATGGCTGAAATTCTTGCAGGTGAGAAACTTTCTGAGTTTGTTCTACGTGATAACCTCACTGAAGAGCAGGCAAAAGTAGCAGAAGAGAAGTTGAAACAAACAGAATTCACTCAACCAGCGATGTTGACGGCAGATTTAGCAATTTACAGATTGCTAAGTGAGCATGGAATCAACCCTGATATGGTTGCTGGGCACAGTTTAGGGGAATACGCCGCACTGATGGTCTCTGGAATAATGAAATTCCACGACGCACTGCGTGCTGCGGCTGCTCGCGGGACTGAAATGGGTAGCGTTGAAGTGAATGATAAGGGATTGATGGCAAGCGTCACTGCACCACTTGAGAAAATACAGGAGGTGATTGATTCGGTTGATGGTTACATTATTGCTGCCAACAAGAATTCTCCGATGATGGCAGTCATTGCAGGTGAAACAGAACCGATGCAAGATGCAATTCGCCGGTTTGGTGAAATGAACATTCCATGCGTTACTCTTCAGACGAGTCACGCATTCCACTCGCGTATCGTTGCACCTGCCAACAAACCGCTTCGCCGCTTCCTCGAAGGTTTGGATTTGTCATTACCTTCAATCCCTATCACCGCTAACTATGATGGTAAATTCTATCCCGAAAGTCTTGAGGATGGAGAAACCGTTCACGATGCAATCCTAAGTAAATTGGCGCCACAGATGTCGTCCGCAGTAGAATGGACTGGGCAGATTCAAGAGATGTATAGTCGAGGTGGCCGCCTATTCATTGAGGTTGGGCCAAAACGGGCATTGGCCCTTTTTACCGAGCAGATTCTTGATGAACAATCAAAGGTTGTAACGAACACAAACCACCCTAAGGTTGGAGGTGTAGCATCATTCCTTTCATCACTAGCGGTATGTGCTCTTTCAGGACGAATACCATCAATGCACTCGGTTGATTCAAACCGGCTCACTGAGGGATTCAGGGCTGGACCTTTGGAGGTGTGGCAGCAAAGTGGAATTGTTAGCGATGATTCTAGTAGTGAAGAGATGGAAGAATTACGAATTCGCGCTAGACCCTTACCGAGTGGCTCTTCAGATGGTCAATTGCCAACAACATCTCAGAATATTCCACATCAAACAATAGCGATTGAGAGTGGACACCATGT
>CAUZNH010000101.1:0-4891 GCA_963581345.1 Candidatus Thalassarchaeaceae archaeon
ATGAAGTGCAAGGCCTTGCTGTTGTTGTGGAAATGATTCCAACTACTGAATTGGAAAAAATGGGATGGAATCATAGGCTCGTTTTAGTTGATGGGTATTCTACTGATGGAACAGTAAAAGTTGCCCAGGATTTGGGTATGACTGTTTACGACCAACGCGGTGGAATAGGTAAAGGAATGGGCCTACGTCAAGCGTTTAAACACTTTATTGAAAGTGGTGATGAAGCACTGGTTATGCTTGACCCTGATGGCACTTATAATCCAGGAGATATCCCTCGCGTTCTACAACGAATGGATGCAGGTGAATGTGATGTAGTAATTGGCTCACGCCTAAGAGGTGAAATGGATGAGGGGGCGATGGGGCGGGTGAACTACCTCGGAAACCACATTCTAACATGGGCGGCTGTTGCCCTATACAGGAATTTTATCAGCGATTTATGTACTGGGTTTTGGGCTTTCAAGCGGGAAGCAATTTGTGCCATGCATCTGAATTCTATCTCGTTTGAGATTGAAGCAGAAATGTATGCAGCATGCTGTCATAATAAGATGCGGATTAGAGAGGTTCCAATCAGATACCATAATCGATTAGGGACTGCAAAACTAGGAAGCATCCATGATGGAGTTAGAATAATGCGTAAATTATTGGTTCGCAGATTTTTCCGATATCCAATTAATTAGCTTGAGAAATGAGCGATGAAAGGCCATCTGCAAGAGATGTTTCAGGCCTCCAATCAAATGTTGATTGTAGTTTTGTTGAGTCGCCACTACTGTGCTTGATATCCCCTTCACGGCTGTCCTCATAGGCTACAGTAACTTCCCCTTCCACCTTAGAAGATATTACTTCCACCACCTCATTGAGGGTTACTGGGGAGCCGGTACAGATGTTGAATGCAGAAGCGTGTGCTAGTGATGAAACGCCGTCATCTACAAGAGAAGAACCTAACAGAAGTAAAGCTTGTACAACATCTGAAACATGGATGAAATCACGAGTTTGTTCGCCATCCCCAAATATGGTAATCTGGTGTCCAGTTGATGCTCTATCAATGAAAATTGACAACACACCGCTATATTGTGAAGAGGGGTCTTGCCCTGCACCATAGACATTGAAGAATCGTAGTGCACTGGCTGGTGTTGATTGCGAACCTAGAGAACGGATTTGTGCATCAATAGCGGCTTTCTGCTGACCATAATGCCCTACAGGGGTAATCGGGTGATTTTCGTCGATTGGGATTTCAACCGGTTCACCGTAAATCGCTGCACTACTAGCAAATATTACGGGGCAATCAGCAGTTGAAATTATCTCAAGGCTTGCTTGAAGATTTACCTTATCCGACCACGCTGGGTCTGCTTCACACAATGGTACTGATGCGATGGCTGCAAGATGAAAAATCGCATCCGAACCCTGAATCGCATTTGATAACGATGTTGAGTCGGTGATGCATCCCTCAATGATGCTTACACCGTTTGGAACTCTCCTCATATCTCCGGCTGATAAGTCGTCTATTACTGTTACATCGGCGCCCAAAGATAGAAGTTTGGCAGAGAGATGAGAACCGATGAATCCAGCCCCACCTGTGACCAAGACACGCTTCCCTGCCCATTCCATCAAACCATCTCAGTAAGATGGCGGCTTTAGCACTTCACTCTTCTTCAGTGGTTGGCATAGATAATTTCGTCACAGTTCTTACAGAGGTTGATACTAATTGTGGGTTTTTATCTGTAATATCTCTTGCAGAACCCTCTGCAACTTTGAGTTTCTTCAATTTTTCACCAGCAGGGATTACACTACCATCGTATGCACCAACTGCATCATTATACCCAGAAACAGCAGACGAAAGTCCCCGACCAATTTTTGCTAAGTCTTCTCCAAATTTTGCCGCCCTGTCATAAAATGCTCTTGCAGCAGATTGAATTTCCTTTGCATTTTCCGCCATAGACACTTGATTCCAATAAATTGCTACCGTCTTTAATAGTGCCATCAAAGTCACGGGTGTTGCGATTAATACCTGTTTTCTGAAAGCATATTCCTGCAATTCAGGATCAATTTCATACGCTGCTGAAAGGATTGGTTCAGCGGGAATAAACATTACCGTGAAATCTGTGCCATCCATCATTGATGGATAATCTCGCTTTACTAAATCATCAATATGTTTCTTGACTTCTTTGGCATGTTCCGCCATCTTTACCAAGCGTTTGTCAGGGTCTGTTAACTCTAATGCATCCCAATATGAAGCGAGGGGGACTTTTGCATCAACTGGAATATCTCCACCACCAGGGATTTTGGCAAGTAAATCAACGCGTGCACCTCCTTTTCCTGACTTCAAAGTAAACTCAACATCGAAATCACAATGTTCGAGCATCCCAGCAGCTTTGACAATATTCTTCAATGATATTTGCCCCCAATTCCCTCTTGCTTGGATTGAACCTCGTAGAGCAGTTGAGAGTTGAACATTCGTATCACGAAGATCTGTTGTATGTTTGTGCAGTGTATCCACCGTTCTCTTCAATCCTTGATAGGCCCCTTCTCGTTTTGTTTCCATATCTGTAGTTGCTTTCTCTAATTTTGTCAAACCTTCATGAATCGGTTTGATGAGATTCTCAACTTCTTTCTTACGTGCATCAAGATCCTTTCCGGATTCAGATTGAACCTTACCAAGACGTTCTTCGGCAAGGCGCAGGAAATCTTCAGAATTCTGGCTCGCAACATCCTTTGCCAATTTGCTCATCTGTAGATGCAACATCTCTTTGCTCGCCTCCATCGCTTCTTCTTGGGCCAGCATCTTTTCTTGCGAACGCACCAACTCAGTTGAATATCGATTCTTTGCAATCAACCAACCTACAATGATGCCAGCGACAACTCCAATTAAGACCATAATCATGCTAACTAGTTCTACCATTGATTGACCTCCGGATGTCACCCTATTTGAACAAATTGAACTTTGAGCGGCGGTTCAAGAATATGTCGTTTAACCGGCGTTGCTATGAAGAAGTGGATGAGTAGAGGAAATAGGGGGATAGAAGATGCGAGAGAAGGTTGCGTTACTCGGTTCTAGCGGAATTGTTTCCCAACGATTCCAACAACGCCTAGCCAACCACCCCTGGTTTGAATTATCTGCTGTTTTCGGAACCAAAAAAAATACCGGGAAGTCTCTTGAACAACTAACTTGGAACTTACCTGAACCACGCCCTGAACTCCCAAACATTGCGGTGATTTCCTGTGCAGCAAGTGATTTAAATTTTGAATTGGAAAAATTAAACATCCAATTGGTTTTTTCAGCCTTACCTAGTGCTGAAGCAGAAGAAATTGAACCAATCTTGAGACAAGGTGGAAAACATGTTTTCTCCAATTCCGCTGCTCACCGAATGGATAACGATGTCCCACTAGTAATCCCTGAAATAAATCCTGAGCACCTTGCCCTTCTAGGTGGCCAAAAATCAACAAACCAAGGTGGTTCAATCACCTGTTCCACAAATTGCACGGTAATGCCGATAGCAATACCTCTGAAACCTATTGCTAAACAATTCGGCATTAAATCACTTGAAGTTCAAAGTGAACAATCACTCTCAGGCGGTGGATGGCAGATGATGGCTGACGCAAAAAAAACGGGAGAGGTATCAACTGAAATTCCAGGTGAAGCAGAGAAAATCGCCGAAGAGATTGTTCTTCTACTGGGTGAATTCAATGGAACCGATGTGACACTTGCTAAATTTCCCACTGACATTTCATGCCGTCGTGTAATGAGAAATTTTGGGCACCTAGTGCAGGTGAAAGTTGAACTATCAAAAACCACAACCGAAGAAGAAATTTCCGCACTCCTAAACAACTTCACATCAATACCTCAACAATTAGAATTGCCATCAGCTCCCAGCCAACCAATCGTTGTCATCAACTCAACTATTCAGCCAAGTGTACACCAGTGGGCAGGAGCGGAATCAATCACTAACCCTGACCCTGCTATCGATTTACGTTCTGGCATGGCAGTTGTGGTTTCAGATTTACAAGTATCAGATAACCACTTGAGTTTCAATGCATTTTCGGAAAACACGATTCGTGGCGCTGCGGGTGGTTGCCTACTTCTAGCCGAGCTCGCATTCAAACAAGGCTTACTCATTTGAACAAAAATCTTCTAACCATTGCACTGACTCGGCGGCGTGGAAAGGCATGTCACAAGTTGAGATTGTAAAGGGAGTTTGCCTTGCGGACCTCACTAGTTCTGTACCACAACAATACGGACAAAACTGGCAACCAGGCCACCAAAGGACACAAATTTTGATTCTCATCCAACGGCATCACAGACAGAAGTTTGAATCTCATGCCACAACTCTCTCTCTGAAACATCCGTGTTGGTGCTTGTTCTACCGGCCAAGAAAAGAGGCTGAGCAAATACAAGACAATGGTCTAGACCCAAAAACTGCATCTTTCATGTTTCTTGATGTCGCCTTAGAAGACCTCGGCAAGTGGGTTGGTCCTCTCTCCAAGGATGACTGGCTTCGCGAAGAATTGGTTATCACCCCCTCAGAAGATGCAGAGCATTTTGACTCAACAAAGTGGACAATATTTCGCGACCCGTGGCTTGAGCAAATTGAGGTACTACCTCTCGAGACATCACCACTAGATATTATCGCAAAAGCGTGGCTTACAATTCCTAACGCCGCTGTTGCTACAGATCAGGTTGCATCTGCACCTCCAACGGTTTCAGATAATGTCGGTGGAGTTGAAGGTGCTAGCGATTCAGCATTTGCAGGTAAATTAGCCGACTTAACCCATAGTTTTGGAGCAGGTACCGTTGGCGAGCCTGTGGTTGCTACTGCACCCCCCAGTCCTGCACCTCCAGCCCCAGCCACCCCGCCTGCAGCAGCATTTGTTATGCCAACGGGACCGATTTCAATTC
>CAUZNH010000102.1:0-4886 GCA_963581345.1 Candidatus Thalassarchaeaceae archaeon
TCAGCAGACAACCAGCAGCAAATCAATGAACACGGCATGCAAGAGGATTTGGATGGGCTTCAAGACCAGTACTGCCACCACTACCCCATCTGCGTGCGGCGGGTGCTTCCTGATGACACCTTGATATCGATGGCCAGTGGGGGAAATCAGGACTGGTACGCGGTGAGTTTCATCAGTTACGCTAGACCAGCACGGCGTGCCGGTTTTTCCCTGTTCGCGAACTTCATGGCCCGAAGCATGTCACGACTCTTCCAAGCGCGCCCCCACTGGGGGAAAATCTGTCCCTTGGAGGCTAACGAACTAACATCCCTCTACCCCCGATTCGATTCTTTCCGCACCGTCTGCAATTCGCTTGATCCCCAAGGCGTTTTTCAAAATGAATGGACAACGGCGTTGCTGGAAGCAGATGACGCTGATTGAACAGCCATGCGAACTTAATCACGGTGTCTAAGTCAACTGAAATCGATGTGATTCCACAATAGATAAGGAATGGTGAGAACGACTCCGGATGGTCGCAGGGTAACTAAGTCATGTGAGGTCAACGACCACAGAGTAGGCTGTTGTTTTCAGACGCGCTCCACGGTCAGCGATACCAACCTCACAGGTGATGGTGAATACACCGCTGTTATTTGTAGCACCAATATCACTCAATATTATCTCAACCCCACGATGCTCACCATGACGCATTAAGTCGGCAGATGTTGAATTTGCTGCTGCGTCAATCGCTTCTTGCCAATCAGCGCCATCTGCTACCAAAGTACTACTTCGATTTTCAATAGTTGGTTGCCAAACTTCTGCAAAAGAATCCGCCACTTCTAAGACTTCACCACTACTAATATCATATGGATCTCCGAGCGAAGCAACAGAAACTCCAAACCAAGCCATGGCTAGAAGTGATAACATCAAAATAATGCCAGTTGCCAACAACATTTGGCCTGACTCATCGCGTATTCGCCTCATCATTAGGCACCCCCTCCAACATACCATACTTGAAGAGAAACTGTCCACACAACCCCAGAGTCTCCAACCAACTTGTGAACACTTAGGGTTCTACCATCAGGTGTACTTCCTTGACCATATCTCGCCAAGTCACCCTCATTTTTGGCGACCCAACAATTACCCTGTACTTGCCCGGGCAGGCCCTGCAATAATTCGTTACATGTACCATCTAAATCACCTTCTGAAAGGCTTTCCCCAAGTTGGTTATTGTGGCTTGTTGGGTCGTCAGCTACTACTCCCATCTGCTGAATAAATGCATCTTCTGCAGCCAATTGTAATTGACCATCTGAAGATGCTGAAACGGGGTCGGGAATATCTAGTTGTAGAATGAAAGTTGCTGACATAAAAAATAGCCAGAAAAGTGTCAACATCTCCAACACATGGACTTGTGCAAGTGGATTTCCTGATAGCTGTCGCTGATTCATTGACTAATCACCCTGGAGAAAAGTAGCCAAGTGAAGGATTCAAACCCATGTCTCCTGGAACTCCTAATAAATCAGGTGAAAATGCTACGAAATTAAACGCAAGAGTTGAGATCATTAGCATCATTCCTGCGTGCTTCATACCACTAGAAAGCCTACCTGTAGCCATTAATCCAGCCATCGCCCCGTTACCGAGACCCTGTGCGGACACACCATAGAAGAATACAACTAGGAAGAACAGTGGGTCAATTGCGCGAATCACCATGTTTCCAATTTGGGCGCTATCATCGCCTGAATTTGCTGACGAAATTGCTGGAATGAAAACCTTCGCAAGAACGACAATAACTCCGAGGAAAACGAAATATGATGTCCAAATAACTGCAATATATGAGGCAATTGCTCGTTCTCTTTCACCTTCTAGGAATTTAATTTCTCGACTATCATTAGCAGCAGTAACTAAAATATCCGAAATTTTTCCTCCGGCCCTATTAGCCTCGCCAATCAAACTAATTGCTCGTTTGACGAGTGGAGTCCCTACCCTTTCAGCGAACAGGACAATCACATCTCCAAACGCTACACCCCATGATAATTGCTGGGACATTTTCTGAACTTCATCATTGAGTGCCCCATATTCTGAATTAGCCAATGTTCTAACCGCTAATGTCATTGACAATCCCCCTTTCCAATATTCGGCTAAATCACGAAGGAAGTCAGGGAATTTCTCTTCCATCGCATTGATGGCTTTCATCTTCTTATCCCAGTATACAGCACCAGGATAAACGAGGAAAATGAAACCATAACCAAAGAAATTGATGAAGATTAACGGCCTTAGGTTGAATGGACCAAGGATTACTTCTGGCCCAATAAATTGGTTTTTATTATTCATCCAATCAGGAATACCATCGTAAGTATCAACCTCAATTGTAAGTGTAAACTCTTTCATTCGAGGCAGGCTTCTATCAAACTCAAGCCAAACTTCCCATCCTTCACCCGGCAGGGCATTCATGACTTCTAAGTAACATTCACCCTCTTGATTAGTGAATGCACTAACCGAATAAGAGGCCCCCAGACCCCCTCCTGTAGACGGTTCCCATATTTTTATTGTAAACGGGAAATTCTCGTCGGCTTTCGCAACACATGATATTCGCATTTCTTGAGGAGGATGAGAGAGAGTACCTAATCTCTCAGGCGCAATACCTGTAACGTCAAACTCTTGACCCCGCCCAGGTCCCTTCACATTATCCCACTCAACTATCATAGATTGAGTGGAAATTCTCTCTTTGGTAAAGTAACAAGATTCATTTTGTGTGTAATCTGGTAACGCCATATTTGGATCAAAGCCACACGCTGTGTTTATGAATACAGGATTGCCATTGGCCGGAGCAGGCGCTAATATTCCAAAAACTAAACTTGCATTGAGTGCCCAAAAAGCGAGTAATACAATCCCGAAAAGGGCTGAGGAAATTGAAATCAAAAGGAAATTACGTCGCGTGTTATCGTCCTTCGGGAAATCAAGGTCAACTCGAATCTTCTTTTTCTTGCTTCTTCTTGCCATATCTCACCCCCCCTCTCACATCTCCATCTCTTTACTCATCATCCAAATCAAGATTGAGTAGGAAATGTGAATTAGAGGTAGCACCCCAAGTACAACGCCATAAACCATAGTTTCGGAAATTTGGGAACCTGCACCAGACACCCAGAACATGATGACTAACATTACAATTAGGAAAAGCGGCATCGCTACAGCCACCACAACATACGACTCCGCCATCATTGCTAATGTTTCAAGGAATACACCTAGCCTAGTTCGGTTTTCACGCATGTAATGCTCCGCCCTATTTAGGAAATAAATTTTCAAACTACCTCCTGATGATAATGTACCTACCATGCCTTGGAAAAATTCTGACACCCACGGGGATGCCGCACGACCAACTGAAAGTCTGATAGCAGTCACTAAGTCCATTCCAAGTAGAGTGATATCCCGATAAATCATCGCCGAATCATAAGCAATATCACCGTAAATTTCCTCGTTTACCGCAAGTGATCTGAAAATATTTGCTGGAGTTGAATTAGCTGCTGACATCGCCGCCGTATATGATGCAGCATAAGGGAGAAACTTCTCAAGAGTTTCTGAACGCTCTTTCTTACGTCGATCTGCGGCACCCAAGAAATGCTTGTATGAGAACCATGGACCAAAGAAACCACAAACTGCTATCAATCCGAATCTCATCGTACCTGAAATTACTTTAGTTGTATAATGAGGGCATCCTCCGTAAGCAACTACCGCCCCATCTGGACCCTCTCCACTCCAATCTAAATTTGGATCAACATCATTGGCATTCCAGAATGCCCAATCAATACAGGGATAAATTGACTCTGGATTTTGCATATTCTCCCACAACGCAAATGCGCCGATTTCGGGTAACAACGCTAAAACTAGGACTCCGATGAAAATACCAAAAGCAACAACAGTAGACATGATTGCCGTGGCTTTGTACACTTCAGGCATAATACGAATATCAGCCTGCAACAGAGTTTTCTGAAGATCTTCATCTGCTCGAACTCTTTTTCGTAAAAAACCACCAAGAAGAGCATTCGAGAAACGTTGCCAACCTGAAAGAATCATTCCGTCAAAGCGGATTTTGGTCTCCTCCGCCTCCTTGGCCAATCATTTCACCTCTCACTGGAGACCATCAACTCTCGCAAGAACTGCTTGTGGCCTAACATAGTATTCAGTGATTATTTGAGCAACTTGGTCGGCTTTTCTAATATCATTGAGAACCATCCAATCTAAAATCCGCTTGCGAGTACGTAACTCATCCCTCATTCTTTCTTGTGAATAATTGATTTTCACCATGATTTTCTCTAGAACATAGGATTTACCAGAGAAATCGAAGTCATCTGTTCCGGGGTCCCACTTGAAAACCTCGTTGGTAATAACTTCCAAACTGTGGGGGTCAACACCAACAATCTCAACAATCTGCTTGGCGCGCCTGACACGCCGGCCATTGATTCTAGTTTGAATCTGAATTACACAAGCTTCCAAAGCAGGAAGTAGAACTCGGGGAATGTCAATTGGCTTGTTCTCTAATCTGTGAACCAGTGAAGGAACAGAATCTGCGTGAACAGTTGAATATGAACAGTGCCCTGTTGCCATCGCTTGGAACAAAACATATGCTTCTGCCCCACGAATCTCACCTACAATAATGTATTCTGGACGCTCTCTTAGAGCAGCCTTCAGTAGTTCGAATTCTCCAATCACCCCATCATCTGATTCACCACCGAATCCTTGGCGAGTTAATCCCGGAATCCAGTTTGGTTGAGGGATGTTAACTTCACGAGTTGATTCAATACTAACGATTTTCATCTGCCAAGGGATAAACAGTGCCATCGCATTAAGGGTCGTAGTCTTCCCTGATGCCGTACCACCAACGAACAGCATCGAGATACCTTGCTGGAAACCAA
>CAUZNH010000103.1:0-4837 GCA_963581345.1 Candidatus Thalassarchaeaceae archaeon
GTTTCGCAGGATACAAAGCTGGAATGAGCCACGTTTTAATCCGTGACGAAAATCCAGGTAGTCCTAGTGCAGGCCAAGAAATCCGTAGAGCAGTAACAATTGTGGAAACTCCACCATTGCAGATTCTTGGTATCCGCGCATACCACCAAACATACTACGGCAAGCAAACTGCTGGAGAGGCATGGGCTTCTGGCGAAGAAATCGCAGAAGCACAACCTAACCTTGTTCGCCGAGTACCAGCTCGTAACAATCACGATACTAAAGAGCATATCGATGCCATTAAGGAGATGGCAGAAAAAGGCGCACTGTGTGAAGTTCGCCTAATCGTCTCAACTCAACCTGGCAAGGTCAAGTCAATCCCAACCAAGACTCCAAACATCATGGAACTTGGTTTAAACGGCAGTGATATTACTAGCCGTATTGCATGGGCCGAAGAAAGACTCGGTCAAACACTGAAAGTTTCAGATGTCTTTTCCAATGGTAATGATCTCGATGTTATTGCAGTCACCAAAGGAAAGGGTTGGCAAGGTTCAATCAAGCGATGGGGAATCAAACTCCTGAGCCACAAGAACAGCAAGCGTCGCCGTCAAGGTGGGAACATGGGAGACTTCGGAACAGGATATGTTCGAAAGACAATTCGTCAAGCAGGTCAAACAGGGTACCACCAGCGAACCGAGTATAACAAGAAGGTCATTCGCGTTTCTTCACCAAATGAAGATGAGGTCACCCCAGATGGCGGTTTCCTAAGATATGGAGAAGTTACCAACGATTACATCATTGTTCAGGGTAGCCTTCCGGGCCCATCCAAGCGTCTCCTAAGATTCCGTGAATCAGTTCGTCCACGAAAGACACAGGATCCTGTAGACATCACTTACGTCAGTACATCAAGCAAGCAGGGGGTCTGATGATGAAAGTTAAAATGATGAATCTGGTCAATAGCGTTGACCAAGAAGAGTTTGAAGCAGGTTTGCTTTCAGAACAGTATTCTGTTGCTGCTAAGGCTGGAAAGGCAATTGATTTGCCAGACTGTTTCTACTCAGACATTAGAATCCAAGTAGTACGCGATGCGGTGCAAGCCGCTCGAGCCAACCGCCGCCAGGCGTATGGTCACAACCGCCACGTAGGACGACGTAACCCTCAACCGGGTATGAAACACAGTGTGGAATGGCATGGTAAAGGAACGGGTGTTGCACGAATCATGCGTAAAACAGGTCAGCTCACTGGTGCAGAGAACCCTCATACTCGTGGTGGCCGTAGAGCACATGGTCCAAAGGTAGAGAAGAATTGGACAATGAAAGTTAATTCAAAGGTTCGCAAGCAAGCTCGCAACTCTGCAATTGCTGCTACAATCAATACTGATACGGTTGCTAACCGTGGTCACTGCTTTTCTGACAATGTTAAATTCCCCATCATCATTGATGGTTACGCTGAAGAGCGTGATGGTAAGAAAGAGAAGTACGATGTTGAAAGCATCCCTCTAACCTACTCTACACGAAAGTTCATCGCCATGATGGAAGGCCTAGGTCTTGGAGCAGATTTGAATCGCGCAAAGGATGGCCGTAACATTCGTGCCGGTAAGGGTAAGATGCGAGGGCGCCGTCGTCGTACACCAAAGTCAATTTTACTTGTAGTCGGACAACGTGATGGACTAGCAAAGGCTGCTAGCAATGTTTCTGGAGTTGATGTTGTGGCTGCCAAGGACCTCTCAGCAGAGGACTTGGCACCAGGCGGAGACATGGGTCGTCTAACTGTTTGGACTAAGTCAGCTATTGAGGCACTGGAGTGATTGATATGGATCCATACAAAGTTATTGTAATGCCTTGGATTACCGAGAAGTCTCTCGAGGCTCGCCGAGTAGCGGATGTTGAGGAAGGATACTTCCAGAACAACAACCGCCTCGAATTTATTGTTCATGCTGATGCTACTAAGGCAGATATAAAGGAGGCAGTTGAGCGCCTGTTTGATGTCAAGGTAGCAAAGGTAAACACCCGTATTTCCAAGATTGGAAAACATGCTAGCGTCAAGATGGCGCCAGGGTATGATGCGGATGTAGCGGCACAAAAGTTGAGTGCTTTCTGATTAAGGTGGTGAAGAAATGGGAAAACGTATTCGTGCACAGCGCAGAGGTTCAAGCCCTAAGAATAGAGTTTCTAGTCATCGCTTCCCCGGTGAATCACGCATTCCGCGTGGAGTAGAGGAAGTGGCTATTGTGATGGAGTTAGTTCACAGTCCAGTACACACCGCTCCCCTAATTAGGGTTCGTTTTGAAGATGGCCGTGAAACTCATTTAGTTGCAACCGAAGGGATTGCAGTTGGCCAAGAGATTGCAATTGGTGGGAATGTCAAACTCAAGCCTGGTAATATCACTGAACTTGGTCAGATTCCTGAAGGGACACCAATCAACAATGTCGAACTTCGTCCTGGTGACGGTGGCCGAATTGCTCGTAGTGGTGGGAATTCTGCAGTTCTAGAAACCCGGATGGGTGACAGAGTAAGAATTCGAATGCCATCTGGAAACTTGAAGGATTTGCCAGCAAAATGTCGTGCTGCGATCGGTGTCCTTGCTGGACACGGCCGCTCAGAGAAGCCTCTGATGAAGGCGGGGGCAGCACATTACAAAGCAAAGGCTCGTGGAAAATCCTACCCTACAGTTAGCGGTGTGGCAATGAATCCTGTTGACCACCCTCACGGTGGAGGTAACCATCAGGCAGTTCACGGACCAAATTCAATTGCGCGCACTGCACCACCCGGTCAGAAGGTCGGACACATTGCGCCAAGTCGCACTGGAAAGATGCGAGGGAAGAAGAAGGAGTGATGATTCATGGCACGAAGAAGAAGTAAGGGATTCCGCAAGCCGAAGGCGGTCCGCCGTGCAGCAAGGAAGAGAAAGATGGGTGTGGCAGAACGCCGCAAGCGAGAGTTCACCTATCGCGGTTACACAATCCCAGAGTTGCAGCAAATGCCACTCTATCCTTCTGAGGATGGTTCAGACCAAGTCAGTATTATTGAGTTGGTACCTTCTCGTGTCCGCCGTACTCTTGACCGCGGTCTACCACGCGAATGTGAGCATTTCTTGGAGCGAATCACAGAAGCTGAAGCAAACCAAGTGATTCGTACACACCGCAGAGATATGCCCGTTCTACCTGTGATGGTTGGTAAGTCAATTGGGATTTACAATGGCCGAGATTTCGTTAATATTGAAGTCCAGCCTGAGATGCTTGGTCATTATCTAGGCGAGTTTGCATTAACTCGTCGAAAGCCTGTGCACACAGGCCCCGGTGTTGGTGCTACCCGGTCAAGTAAGCACGTGGCATTGAAGTGAGGTGAAAAGGATGAGCAGAGATAGAAGTAAACCGCAATCCGGCTACACTCAATTTTTGAAAGGTAGCCGCCTAGCAACCGCTCGCGTAACCAACGTAGATGTGCATCACAAACACTGTGTACAAATTGCTCGTAAACTGAAGGGTATGTACGCTGGTTCAGCAATTGAATTCTTAGAGGATGTAATCGCTAAGAAGAAGGCAGTTCCCTATGTTGTTCGATCCCGACAAGGCCGAGGTGGAAACACTATGGCTGGACACCGAAAAGGAAAGATGGGGCCTGGTCGATATCCTCGAAACGCTTCACAAATCTACATCAAATTAATTCAGAGCGCTATGGACAATGCTCGTCAACACCACGAAGACATTGAGGCAGAAGAGATGCAGATAACTCATCTTGCCGCACATCGTGGCCAGATTGCTCGACACCAGCGCCCTCGTGCGCGTGGGCGCGCTACAGCATCAAATCATTACAAAGTAAATCTTGAATTATTCCTTGAATACTTTGGTGATGATGAAGATTCAAATGACGGCGAGGATTTCTGAGGTGGTATAAGAATGGCAAAAGTAAACCAAATTCGTCATTTCGTTGACCGTAATGTTGAGCGCCAGCTGGTGCGTGAATATCTTCTGAAGGAGACAGAGCGTGCTGGTTTTGGTGGATTACACTTTGAGCGTGCTTTCGATAATACTTCCATCTGCACAAAGATCACTTTGCAAGCAGAAAGAGTTGGAATGGTAATTGGTCGTCGTGGAAAGATCATCAATGAACTTCAGCGCCGCATCCGCACAGATTTCAATTTGGAAAATCCAAAATTACAGGTTGAAGAGATTGAGAATCCAGCACTAAATGCTCAAGTTATGGCAAGTAAGTTAGCTAGCGCTCTTGAGCGCGGATGGTACTTCCGAAGAGCAGGGCACAGCAGTGTACTCAATGTAATTGAGGCTGGTGCGAAAGGTTGCCTAATTATCATCGCAGGTAAATTAACAGGTTCACGACACCGTACTGAGAAGTTCCTCAAGGGACATATCAAGTTTTGTGGGGAGACCGCACTAACACACATGGATGTGGGTCAATCTACTGCTGTTGTAAAACTTGGAACCATTGGTTGCACAGTTGCAATCATGAAGCCAGGCACAAAACTACCTCATGAAGTTGACATTATCAGCAGAATTGATGCTGGTCTTGGACCATATGTTGCCCCAGCAATGGCGGGGACAGAAGGTACTGAAGATATTGTTGAAGAATCACTTTCAGAAGAAGAAGCAGACAAAGAATTAGAATTACTTGAGAAATTGCAAGAAGACCAAGAGGCAGTTACTGAAGAATCATCAGATGTTGCCTCAGAAGAAACCGAATCAGAAGCAGAAGCAGAACCTGCAGAAGAAGAAGTTGCAGAAGCAGAGTCAACCGATGCTGAACCATCAGAAGCAGAAGCAGAGTCAACCGATGCTGAACCATCAGAAGCAGAACCAGCAGAAGAAGAAGTTGCAGAAGCAGAACCAGCAGAAGAAGA
>CAUZNH010000104.1:0-4828 GCA_963581345.1 Candidatus Thalassarchaeaceae archaeon
AACTGTTTCACAAGTTCATTCAAAGTGGTAGTCCCGTTGACATAATCGTAGCAACTAAGAGGGCTGAAATTAATGCTATGATTGACAGTAACTCATCACCTCTACCTAATCGCCATACCCTCAGAGTCAAGCGTCCAGTCGGTAGACGTGTATTACCAATACAACGTGAAATAAGGGCATTGAGACGAATTAGGGCTGTTTCATCACTTCTAAAGCGCCGAAATTTAACTGGGAAACCGATAGGAAAAGTTGTAGTCAAGGGAGCAGCGTTAGAACTAAACGCCGCAAAAAAAGCAAAAATTCCGCGGCGTATTTACATCACAGATACAGAGGTAAATCATCTAGCACACAGAATTGCATTATCTTCGGCAACTGAGGTTATCATCACACCTAATTGGCGGGAAGATCTCGATGGAGGATTTATTGACGATTGCAATAGCAACGGCATTAGAGTTCACAAGTTGATTGGTGAACTTCCTCATGTTTATCTTTCCCAACCAAGTATAATTAGAGATGTGGAAGAAGGTGTGGTACCACGTATTTTACACCGCTCTTTGAAGGGTGGAGGCGTGCACGACAAGGATGAGTTGGTTAGTGCTGAACCACTAATTTCCGACTTAGGCATGGAGGTTACAACAGTTGCTGAAAACCAGTTAATCAACGACCCTTGGGGGCTCCCTCAAGCGATTTCCGAGTATCACGGGGTGCTGTCAGAATCGGTTACTTTGGCTCACGAAGCGGTCAGTTTAGGGGTTCCAACATTGCTAGTTTCCAAGGCTCAAAGAGGATTTTTGGACCAACATTTGGGTGGAGGTTTGTTGTTTAGAATAGACTCCACAGTGAAAGGTCCAGTGCTCAATAATGAGGTCGCCGCCTGGCGTGAAGCAGTACAGATGCGGCGGCGTGGGGATAGTTTGGCAGTTGGTTGGAGCGATTGCTACAACGAGTTGAAACAAATTTTTTATTGAGGGGATTACAAATAATGCTTATAATTAATAAGAAATATCTTATTTACTTTAGTCTATACACGAATATTTGTGGTACTATGAATAGGCCAAGATACGTGGCTGTGATTTTAGCAGTAATGCTATTTGTTTCATCTACTTATCTTAATACAATCATCCCCAAGGAATTAGATGGCGAAGATGACAAAAAGTTTGCTCCCAGCAGTTCTTGGGGTTTTCAATCAGACACGCCCACATCGGGATTAAGCAGTTCTTCATCTAGCACAGAACAAATAGGGCAGTCTCAAACATATTCAACTTCTTTTACTAAGAGTATGGATATAGAAAGTAAACATAAGGAAATTGATAAATATTGGCCGGATCAATGTATGGATTGGGGGTACGATTTTGACTCTGAAATTTATGTTGATTATAATTTGAAGATTAAGCATTCTGGAAATACTTATGTGAGCTCATCAGCGAATGAAAATGATGACATTGGTGATTTTACTTTGACCCAAACCAGTGTATCTAGTTCGTATGATGTAACTGTTAGGCCTGAAATTGTATTTGATTATAGATTACGTATGTTCGAAACAAGTAATGATTGTTGGTCTTGGTTTGATGAAGATGTTCCTGATAAAATTTATGAAGAGACTTTGAGGATTCCAATTCCTTCACAAAACCAAGAATATTCTGGCCAAACTAGCTACTATATACCCAATCTTGGTTCGATTTACTTATGGGATTCAGACGCTTCTGTACCGGGGATAAATCAACCTAGTTCCACAACAGGATTCATGTTGGATGAAAGAATTTCAGTTTCAACAATTAATGTATATCCTATATTTCAGAAATTTTTTCCCACTACAACGAGTAGAATTGACTATTGGGTGGATGTGGAAATACCTCTAACTTATAATTTAGATATTGAAGCACAAGCACAGCATGCAATTGAATATGTGATGTCTATTGATGGTGGTAGTTTCCTCGACATAAACGATTCTAGATATGTGTATACTTCGCCTTCTCAGACAGATGTGATGAGATTATCATCTGATCCGCAAAGAATTTTTGGTTCTGATTTGACAAACCCCGGTAGCACTGTATCAAAGCAATGGGTTGGGGATGGTGAAGATGTTACAATTACCGCAACCCCCAATCTTGTATACCATATTCATGCTGAAGTAACAGGCTCAATTTCAGTAAGTATGATTGTCTATACAAGCGGAGTGGTTACTGGTGGGTGGTTGTTGTTGAGTATGGGGCCATACTCCTTATGGTCTGGATCTACTCAAACCGATTCTTATTCTAAGGTGAAAACATTAGGAACTGCAATTGAATATACCTATTCACCTCCGGAGCCGTTATTTGGCATAACCGAGTTTGAATTATTTGGGGATAATGTTAGCCCTATTGCAGTTGTTTCTGGTGGCTCGATTATCATTTGTTTAGTGATATTATTATCTATGTTAGTTGTTAGTAGAACTAGCAAGAGAATTCAGAGGCATACGAATAAGATGAACAGTTCTCTTAATTCCCAGAGATATGGTAATATCCCCTCCTCCCCACCTCCTAATCTTGGCGCAAAAACAGGTAATTCACTTAATTGGGAAGAACCCTTCAATCCGATGAACGACCAATTATTGAATTCCCACAATCAAGATTTTAAGAATTCATTTACAGTTGGAGAAACACAATCAATATGGGATGCGAATCTGCAACAATGGAGTACTATTAGGTTCGTTAGAGATTACACACAATTACCAGGTGGTGGCAATTATGTAAATGATGGACAAGATACTCATTACCATGCATCTGATGGTGGTGATTGGTTGATGTTAAATGATGCATCTTTCACATTGTTACCTAACAAAGTGAATGTTAATCCAATCCCTGATGATGTGCCAAATCAAATTAATACAGAAGTTAACCATTCTCTAAATGTTGCCGAAGATCAATCATTTACACCTTTCACAGTTGAGTGGATGGAATACCCTCTTGCAACTGGTAATTGGTGGTTTCGAGAAAATAGTTTGGCAGATTGGAGTTTTTGGAATCCACAGGATAAACATGAAGTTGAACCTTCCACAATTGAATCAATGGAGTACCCAGAAGGAAGTGGTAATTGGTGGGATTGGAATGCAGTAAAGGGTGATTGGGAGCTTCTAGAAAATCATGTTTCAGAAGGTGAAATCTCAATAACATCAGATATTTTATTGGGAGACCACAAGGAATACCCAATAGGTAGTGGGATTTGGTGGTCTTGGGATTCAGAAAATTATGTTTGGCAGAAAATTGAACAATCATTGGATTTAGTAGAACAAGATACGAACATTACAAATGTTCATTCTACATTAAATGAAGTACAACCTGAAACTGAGGAAATGACTGATATGATGGCCATAGATGATCTAATAGATGATTCAGAAAATTTGATCAACCAAGATAGTGCAGTAAGTATAGCAGTTCAAGAATCCAATCATATCTGTTGGTCTTGTGTAAAACCATTGAGTAGTGGGGATTGGTCATTTTGCCCGACATGTGGCGCTCGATATCACTCATCAGAATCAAATGAGTGCAATTCTCAGAACTTATTTAATTGTATTAATTGCGCTCAGTCTACAAGTGAATTTATTCAAATTTGAATTTATTTCATGTTTTTGCAGTTGGTTGGAGCGATTGCTACACCGAGTTGAAACAAATTCTTCAGTGATTTGTGAACCTGAATCCTGACATAGGCGGCCCTGTATACGGGCTGATTCCACTCTTCAACCAACTTTATGCATTCGCTCAGTGGTGACTAACTCATCCCAACTTGAATCAAATCCAGTATAGTGAATTAGATACTTATCATCCGTGATATTGATGATACTGGCATCCCACCAACTCTCCTTCCACTCAACTTTGATTTGTTCTCCGACAGAATAGGAGGAGTTGAAAGGATGATCTGCAGGAGGGGTAGTCCATCCAGTTGGTCCAACTACATACATTGTATTTCTCGTTTCTACTCTTGCAGTTGCCCGTTCATCATATTGAATGCCCATAATTGAAGAGGTTCTCACAGGGCCTTCACCAAGTTTTGGATGTGCATAAGCATATCCTTTCAGGCACCCATCTACGATTTCTGCATCGCGAATGACCACCTCGGATTTGTATTCAATTCCTTCATTATCACTATCGGTGCTAGCCATGTACTTGGCCAATTCACGATAATCGATTTCCGAATCCATTCCTATTCCTAGGGTTGTGAACTCTTCTAGGACATCATCAACAGAGATGGGTTCATCGCCAATTTCTGTGAGAATCTCGAAGTATTTCTGTGCCGTTATAGTCCCATTACCATGTACGTCAAAGACTTGGAAAGCCTCAATCATTTCTTGTTCGGCCGCAGAGATATTTTCGACATAGTTCTGAACTTCAACCGAATCCTCTTGCATTGGTTCAATCCTACTCCACTCAACATGGTCCTCAATATCTCCATCGTCAAAGTGAATCATGAATGTGTGATTATTATGCTCAGTGGCAATTTTCCCGGGATAGTAAGTTCCGTAATTTTTCCAATTGACCAATACACGGTCCCCAATTTTGTATGGTGGTGCTGCAGGGCGGATGGTACCAGGGGCAGAACCAATGACAACCGCATGCTTTGTTTCAACTCGAGATGACTTTGGCACCTCAATTCGATAGGTGCGGTCATCATTGATGCCAACCACTGTGCATCGGTTGAGCCAACGCTCATTGGTCGGGCTGTGATATTCAACATGATCACCGATTTTGAACGAAGGTGGCAACTCAACCTCAGGTGTGGGTGGTGCTTGTGGAGCAACTGGTGCTTGACTGACCATACCTAGTTGCTGAAGAGCGGTAATAACAGCGGTAGT
>CAUZNH010000105.1:0-4814 GCA_963581345.1 Candidatus Thalassarchaeaceae archaeon
TCGATGGCATATCCTCATTCATCTGCCACCGAGCATATCTATCTTCGCTGCTGATGTCGGCTCCGTCTGTACCCCGCATGGTACGGACACACAAGGGTCCGCCCTCACTCTTCTTCATCAGGCGGATTCTTTGAGAGCATGATGGCCATAGGTTTGGTGCGTTCATCATTCTCAAGTGCTAACTTCATAATCACTCCAAGAGGCACTCCAAGTACCATTCCCATGAGTCCCCATAGCCAACCCCAGAAAGCGACTAGAAGCAGTAGTGCAATCGGTGAGATGTCAAGTCTTTGGCCGGAAAGTTGCGGTTCAATGAAGCCACCCCAAGTCTGCTGATTGGCAATTAGTAGGACTACTAACAGGGCGAGTGTTGTTGGCTCAAATATAACGAATCCGAGAATAATTGGAGGGAGGGTGGCGATGAGCCCGCCGATGTATGGGACGAAGTCAAGCAGGAAAGCGATGCACGCCCACAAAAACCATCCAGGAATTCCAAAGAAAAACAGAATCAGTGCGACTACAACCGATTGGCCAAACGCCACAGAAGCCCTAGTGACGACATAGGTGGTCACACTTTCTCCAGATCCTTCAGCGATCTTCTCGAACCTTGCCACTTGTTCAGGGTAGGCGGCTCGTAGCCGGTTGGGCAGCGACTCAGCTTCAAGAATAATGAAAATCAGGAAGATAAGAGTAGTCAATACGCCTCCAGTAAAACTTGCCAACGAGCCAAGGAAACTCTTTGACATGGCTTCAATAGATTCAACCCCAAACTGGTCCACTACCGAGCCCAACTCGATTGAGTAACCAAATAGGGTCAGCCCTTCAAGCCAGGCGACCTTCTCATGGAACTGTACTGTAAGTTGAGGGACTTGGTCTGAAAACGATTGCAGATTCGCGTATAGTAGAATTGCCGCCAAGAAGATGAATCCAATAGTCAGAAACACCAGAATGCCATACGCCATCAAAGGGTGACCGTAGCGCGCTTCAAGCCACTGGGCTGGAGGGTAAATTAGGAAGAAAAGCAGAATAGCAACCACAAACGGTTGAATCACAGATTTTAGGTGGATGAGTGCCAATACCGACACCAGTAGCAGAATCGCAATATTAGCCGCTGTACTCAACTTCATGCCATAGAATCTGTCTACCTTCCCCATCGTCTCACCTCACGCCTTAACTTCGCGTGTACGCGCTAGGTTAGTTAGCATTTCTTTGACTAATTGCTCTAGTCCAAATTCAGCCTTCCATCCCCAATCATTTCTTGCCTCAGAATCATCTACCGAATCAGGCCAAGAATCAGCATATTCTTGGCGGATATCAGGTGAATAAGAGCATTCAAACTGATTTATTCCTTTGCTAATTTCAGCAACCAACTCAGATACTGAAAACGAGCATCCAGAGAGATTGTAGCCTCCTCTCGCCTCTGAAATTGAGTCAACAGACGCATCCATCAATTCCAAAGTTGCTCGAATTGCATCATCCATGTACATCATTGGAAGCCTAGTGTCTGGGCCAACAAAGCATGAGTATTTCCCCGTCGTTACGGCATGGTGGAAAATCTCCACAGCATAGTCGGTTGTCCCTCCTCCAGCTGGTGCTTTCCAAGAAATAAGACCGGGGTAACGAAGTCCTCTCACATCTACCCCATGAACTTCCCAGTAATATCTCGCCATGACTTCCCCAGAGACCTTTGTCTTGCCATAAGTTGTCGTAGGGTTAAGTGGGGTTAGTTGGGGTGCGTGATTAGGGCAATCGGGGCCAAAAACTGCAATTGAAGAAGGTGAGAATACACGTAATTGGTGTTTTCTCGCTAACTCTAAAACATTCACTAATCCACCGATATTGACCCTTTCACACAGGGCTGGATTTTTCTCACCAGTTGCTGAAAGAATAGCTGCGAGATGGTAAATAATGTCAACGTTGTTTTCATCAATTATTACTTCTAATGCATCTTTATCTAATACATCTGCAGTCAAAAATGGACCATTTTTGATTACTGGATGGCCTTCAATTTCACGTATATCAGAAGCGATTACTGAGTCGCTACCATACCGCTTTCGCAGAGCCGAAACAAGTTCGGTTCCAATTTGTCCAAGAGCGCCAGTAACCAGCACTGTAGGGGGCACCGCCTCAGTCATATGTGCTCGCTGTGGCAGGCGCTACTTGAAATTAAGCAACCCCTGATGCCAGTCAAATCGTTGGTTCATCACTAACCTTCATAGGCTATGTACAACGGGTCCATATCCCGTTGGTTGTCATGAGGTATGTAATTGTCAGCGGAGGAGTGCTCTCTGGATTGGGTAAAGGGGTCACTGCGAGTAGCATCGGAATGTTGTTGAAATCACTCGGATATCGGGTGACTGCAATCAAGATTGACCCATACCTGAACAGCGATGCTGGAACAATGAGCCCGTTTGAACACGGTGAAGTATTCGTCCTTGATGACGGCGGAGAAGTTGATTTGGATTTGGGTAATTATGAGAGATTCCTTGACATTACCCTCACCCGTGATAACAATTTGACCACCGGAAAGGTGTATGCAAACGTGATTGAGGGTGAGAGAAGAGGTGACTACCTCGGAAAAACCGTACAAGTAGTTCCACACATCACTAATGAGATTCAAGATTGGATGGGGAGAGTGGCATCCATTCCAGTAGATGGGAACGGTGGCGAGCCTGACGTTTGTATTGTTGAATTAGGCGGCACAGTGGGTGATATTGAGAGCGCACCTTTCGTTGAAGCCTTGCGCCAGTTTCAGTTCAGAGTTGGAAAGGAAAATTTTGTGTTAGTTCACGTTAGTCTAGTGCCTGTGGTTGGGGTAGTGGGGGAACAAAAGACCAAACCAACCCAACATACAGTCAAGGAATTACGCGCCGCAGGTCTTTCCCCAGACTTCCTAGTATGTCGTTCAGAAGAACCACTTGAACAAGCAACAAAAGACAAGTTAGCCTTGTTTTGCCACGTGTCTCCATCTCACATTCTAAGTGCTCACGATGTTTCTAATTTATACCGCGTACCATTACTTCTTGAACAGCAGAATGTAACAACAATGGTTGTTGAAAAACTTGGGTTGAAGATGACTGATAACAGGCCACAATTGGATGCTTGGAGGGAAATGGCAGACCATGTTGACTCCCTTGAAAACGATGTAACAATTGCTATGGTCGGCAAATACACAGGTCTTACAGATTCTTATCTGAGCGTCATCAAAGCCCTGCAACATTCAGCATTCAAAGTTGGAGCCAAGATGAATATTAGTTGGGTAGACGCGACCGGCCTTGAGCCAGAATCCGAGTCAAAAGATCCTGAACTTTATGCCAAATCTTGGCACGAACTGAAAGCAGCAGATGGAGTACTTGTTCCAGGTGGATTTGGTAATCGTGGTATTGAAGGTATGATACTCGCAGCCCAATACGCAAGAGAGAATCAAGTACCATATCTAGGTGTATGCCTTGGATTACAAGTCGCGGTCATTGAGTTCACGCGTAATGTATTAGGTAAAACTGGGGCTAATAGCACAGAGTTTGACGAAGACACGCCACACCCAGCGGTGATATTCATGCCAGAAGGAAGTCGTACACACATGGGAGGTACGATGCGTTTGGGTAGTCGTCAAACTAATATCCAAACTGAGGATTGTGCGGCCTTAAGATTGTATGATGGTGCGACTGAAATCCACGAGCGTCATCGCCATCGCTACGAAGTAAATCCTGACATGATTTCAGATCTAGAGAAAGCAGGACTCAACTTTGTCGGCAAAGACACAGAGGCTCAACGTATGGAAATCATTGAGTTAACCGGCCACCCATTCTTCTTTGGAACACAATATCATCCTGAATTCAAGAGCCGGCCAAATCGGCCAAGCCCACCATTTTTTGGATTGGTTGAAGCTGCTTTTTCTACTCAGTCTTGAGAGACTTTGATTAGTCGAGTAGTTCGATACCCTTGCACTACTTTGAGGTATTTTTTGTCCTTAAATTCCCCGTCTAATTGCTCATCACCAGAATCAATTCTGAGGCTGGTTAGTGTCATTAATTTGGCCGGTGTGGCGATTCCAAGAACTTGGTTTATTCCTACTTTTCGAATCACTTTTGAAGAAATTTGTAGGTTCCCCCTACCGATCAAGAATCCCTGCCCACCCATCGGCGAGAGCATTATGAGGGCCTCTCCATTGTGATTATTTAGTAAATCCATCAAAGCAGCCTCATTCACATCAGATGCTATGATTTCCCCACCCATCACGACATCAATTCCAAGCACAGTTTTTGTCATCCCAAGATGCTTAGCCATTCTTCTCAAGGTTCCACCAGAACCCCAAACGATGGCAAGAGTTTCATCATCTTGCATCATTTCACCGACATGGTCAGCAATTCCCTCAATGGTATCTGATTCATCAGCAGCCTCCATCCGTTGTTTTGCACCTTGCATCCATCGTGGTGAAGAAGGAGTCATGGCTTCTGCATACAGGCGAACTTTCCATTCACCCTTGAGATAAGCCTCTTCATCTAAATCCATAACTTCTGTATTTGCAACCAATAAATCACCATCTAGCCATGCTGCTAAGACTTCAGCCGCGGCCTTGGGAGAGGCGGCGAAACAACCTGAATGCATCTTCACCCCACAGGGAACGCCAATAATCGGTAATTCCTCACAATCTAATTCTTGCAGAGTTGAAATGATGTCACGCGTAGTGCCATCCCCTCCAGCATAAAGAAGTAAATCAATCCCCTCATCAATCATTGCACTTACAGCCTGTTGAGTATCTTCAGCAGAACTTGGTTCTGCGCCTACAATGGTTGCCACATCTGTAAATTCCA
>CAUZNH010000106.1:0-4778 GCA_963581345.1 Candidatus Thalassarchaeaceae archaeon
AACAAGGTATTGATGCTGCCAGCCGCGTCAAGCGAAGAGAAGCATTAATGGAGGTGTTTCTGATTCAGATGTTGGATTTTAGAGGGGATGTAAAAGATGTCGCTTGTCGCCTAGAACACGCTTTGACAGATGAGTTAGAATCTGCTATAGACCGATTGCTTGGGTATCCTAGTCACACAGTTGATGGTGAAGAAATACCTTCTGCTAATAGAACGATTAAGAGCGATATTGAGGGCGTCTTGTTACCTCTTTCTTCTTTACCTGTAAATTGCCAAGCAAAAGTAGAGTTAGTTATTGTTGATGGGATGGATGTAAGGACCCTTTCCGACATGGGTGTCAGTGTCGGTTCAGTGATTCTGAACAATGGAGATAAATGGGTGGTTAATGGGGTGAATATCCAACTTTCAAACACTCTTCAATCCCGTATATTAGTTCGGACTGACTAACTTGTAAGCAAAGACTACTTGATATGGGATTGATGATTCGGTGATGCCGATGGCAAGAGAGGAGGAAGAGTCTGACCCTGAACAAGATGGGGTTCGAGAACTGCTTCAAGCAATGGAAGTAAAGATGAGAAAGCTTTCCGATCAAAGACGCACTCACAACGAATCTGCTCGTACAAATGCCGATAAAAGAGATGCTGTTCAGAAGCAATATGGCTCTTTACGTGATGAAATTAAAGAAATATTAGAATCTCAGAAAGAGGTCAGAGTTAAGGCGAAAATTCACCAAACTCGAAGAGATGCAATTCAAGAACAATTACGAAATCTCTTTTCTCGTTCAAAATCAACAAAATCAAATCGGGATAAATCAGTGATTTTACAACTATCAGAGAAAAGCTCTGAAGTAGAGCAAATTGAATTCAGATTAGAAAGAGATGGGACTCTAAAATTAGATGCAGAAAACCGTCTTCATAAGAAATTGAAGTCATTGAAAAATGAAATCAAAGAACTGGAACCTCAAGTTCAGACTGAATTACGAATAAAGATAGATATTAACGACCTTGAAGGTTCTATTGAGCAACTCAAAGCTGAAGCAGATGAAGAACATAAGCAAATGATAGCATTCAATAAAGAAGCAGACAAAATTTGGGAAGAAGTAAAACCAAAATTTGACGAACGTGATTTCCTGAAGTCTGAAGGAGACAGACTTCACGACTCATTTGTCAAATGCCGTAAGGATGCAGATGCTGTGCATCAACAAATTGATGATTTGATGACCCAAGTAACTACTGCTCGTAAAGAACTTCAAGGATTTAAAGATGAGAGATCCTCATGGATAACTCTTCACAATAAATCAATTGATGAGTCAACGAGTACACCACAAGATGATGAGAAATTGGCTGATAATTTGGTGTCGAATTTGATGGGTTCAGGCGCCCTATCCTTGGGAGGAACCGCAGGGCGGGTCGCAGAAGATAGTAGTCGTTCAAACCATAGGAGAAAAGGCCGAAAAACCACTTTAGCACGGCGAGGAAACCGCGGTAGCAGCAAGAAATCTGAATGAATCAAACCAGATGGTTTTTATTCTCAATATCGACGGCCAATCTTGCATAAATCTTGCTTTAGATATCGGTCTTTAGATTTCATAAAGTATAGTCAAGGAAATACTCAAAATTGTGGATACCACCAATTAACATTCGTGGAACACTAAATCGCACAGGTAATCGAGCGCCCAAATGCATACTCCTATACATTGAGTTGTATTAGTTCAGTTCGGCATCAGACTAAAATATAGGAATTTGTCGGGGCGTTCCGATGCAGAAGGACAGCGAGGCGCCACATCGTAGTTACGACCGCCAATGGGATGAAATTGAGGACATGCTTGAGACTGCAGAAGAGCGCGGAGTTGAGTGGCAAGGTTGGTTTGAGGAATGCCGAGATAATGGTGATAAAGAAGGCATGAAAGAAGCGGCGCGTAATTACAAAGCACTTCAAGGAGTCATCAAATGTTTGAAATGGGTTCTCGGAGAAGAAGGCGTTGACCACCCACTACAGTGAATATCTCAAACTTCCAAACAATTTCTCAGTTTCCCTTCCAAAAATGCTTGTTAAAGGGCATTTTTCCTTTTGGTGAGACGGACTAACATTGATGAGCGAGAGGCGACCCGCAATAGTTGGTTCACATGGCTATTGACATGACAGAGATGCGGCACGGCACAGAACTGCTCAAGCGAGGATTCGCAAAAATGCAGGAAGGCGGCGTCATAATGGATGTGGTGACGCCAGAGCAAGCACAGATTGCAGAAGACGCCGGTGCGACTTCAGTGATGGCGCTAGAACGTGTGCCATCTGACATCCGCGCTGATGGCGGAGTAGCTAGAATGAGTCATCCCGACCTCATCAGAGGAATCATTGAGACAACTTCAATCCCCGTAATGGCAAAGGCTCGAATTGGACACAGCGAAGAGGCGCGAGTGTTGGAAGCGCTTGGTGTGGACATGGTGGATGAATCGGAGGTATTGACCCCAGCAGATCCATTTTATCACATCCCGAAAAACGATTTCACAATTCCTTTCGTATGCGGTTGCACCAACCTAGGTGAGGCAGTTAGGCGTATATTTGAGGGCGCTGCTATGATGCGCACAAAGGGCGAGGCTGGGACTGGCAATGTGGTTTGTGCGATGCAACACGCAAGGATAGTGGCTCAGGAAATAGACTGGCTCCAAAGATGCGATGAAGATGACCATTCCTTCGCGGTTGAACAGATTGTTGAGGGTTTTCTCAAATTGGAATACGAAAGCGAGTTGGCGATTGAACTGGCTAACACACCGTTTGGCACAGTTGACGAATGCATTGCAGGAGTTGAGGAGATTCTTGAGGATGTCAAGCGTATGGGGCGTCTTCCAGTAGTCACTTTTTCAGCAGGAGGAATTGCAACTCCAGCCGATGCTGCATTGCTGATGCAGACGGGAATGGATGGGATTTTTGTTGGCTCTGGAATATTCAAGTCCGAAGACCCTGTAACTACTGCTCAAGCGATAGTTCACGCAACTCATCATTTCAACGACCCAGCAAAGATTGCTGAAGCATCATCAATGATGGCTAGTCCAATGCCTGGTCTTGAGATAGATTCGCTGGATGTTAGAATGGACCAGCGCGGCAATTAAATTCTAATTACTAATGTGAATCAATGGGTCCCACCCAATTACCTGCGTTTGGAAGGTGGCTCCTCTAAACGATTCGTCCGACAAATACCCTATATGGTTGGACAAATTGCGCGGGACTCATGCGCGCACACATGAGGCCAAAGGCAATCTTCCTAGCAACCCTCATGATTTTGATGGTCCAAACTACCTACATTTTGGGTACACCAAACGATGAGTCTCCCAAGGAACTGCTTGAGAAAATCAATCCTAGCGAATCAACAGGGACTGCGATTGAACTTGAAGTGGGCGGAAAGCATTCATGCGCTTTCGCCAGTGCTCGTGATGTCAAGTGCTGGGGCAACGGTTCAAGCGGCCAATTAGGGATTGGAAATTCTCTCATCCTCGGTGATGAAGTTGACGAGATGGGTCACGACCTACCATTCGCTCTATTGGGTTCACAATTCAATGCTCATCAACTCGCATTGTCTGATACACATTCTTGCGCAGTCAATGCATCTGGTGCTGTCAAGTGCTGGGGTGAAATATCCCTATTGGGGATTGGGTTCGATGATTCTGATGGATTTGGTGACGGATACATCGAGATGGGTGACGTACTCCCCTATCTTTCGTTGCCCACTAGTCGTAGTGTCGATATGATTGAAGCAGGCGGGTCACACACTTGTGCCGTTCTAGACAACAACGATCTGATTTGCTGGGGTGCAAATGATGCTGGACAATTGGGATTGGGTAACACAACGCACATCGGTGATGATGCCGATGAAATCGGTGATGACTTCTCCACCGTCTCTCTGCCCTCTGGACGAACAGTCGATGCACTCGCCCTTGGCGCTGACCACACCTGTGCCCTGTTGGATGACGCAAGCATTGTCTGCTGGGGTGACAACGCCTACGGCCAACTCGGCATTGGAAACACCAACACGATTGGTGATGGTGCTGGAGAAATGGGCAGTTCACTATCCACCGTTTCCCTACCCTCTGGACGTTCCGCTTCGCAAATTACTGCAGGCGAAGATGTGACTTGTGCGATTCTTGACAACAACGATTTGATTTGTTGGGGTCTCAACAACTACGGTCAACTCGGCCAGGGCAACACCAACGATGTCAATGACCCAAGTGGGCTTTCGGCAATATCTCTTGGTTCCAGCGCGCAATCCGTCGATGCTGGTGTGAATAGCGTGTGTGCAGTTGTCAGCAATGCTGTCAAGTGCTGGGGTCGAAATACTGAGGGCCAACTCGGATTGGGTGATACCAACCATCGTGGGGATGGCATTAACGAAATGGGCACCAATCTCAACACCATCAGTCTCGGTTCAGGTAACATCAACCAAGTTGAAGTCGGTGATGCATTTGCTTGTGGCCTAAAGAGTGGTGGTGAGATCAAGTGCTGGGGTTCAGGCCAAGAAGGTCGACTGGGGTATGGCGACACTGCATATCGTGGCGATGATTCCCAAGATATGCCAACAGACGATATTGCCTTGTTCCTTTCAACTGCATTTGAGGCGGAAGATTGTGCGCGCATGTTCGTGCCCATCCATAGCACCTTCAATTCAGAAGAGGTCGACTTGCAAGCCATTCCGGATCTTGGCGACCTCAACACACTCGAATTGCGTTCCAATGGTTGTGCTTCAGTCGTTTACATTGATGATCAATCCAACGATGACAGCCTGCG
>CAUZNH010000107.1:0-4746 GCA_963581345.1 Candidatus Thalassarchaeaceae archaeon
GGCTACGAAAATGGTGGTGATTCAACAATTTACACCAGCCTATCTCAAGCCCAAGAAATCCTAGGGAGAGAGGGGGAAATAAACCGAATCGCAATTTCGGCAATGGGGGGTGTTTTAGACGCCCAGGATGCAGAGGAACGAGCATTGCCCTTCATTAATTCAACTCTTGATGAGGTTATTATTGCAGGTGATTCGGGTTTACAAATCGCTACAGCCCCAGAGGAATTCTCCTTAGCAGTACAGCGAATAAGCGGTGAAGGTTTACTTTACGGAGAAGAAGTTGAAAGCCTACGAGAAAACATAACTTCGTTCTCTCCAGATGCATCGGTTGCTGAATTGCTGATGGCTCCCTTGCTTCAAATCTCAAGTGATGGTGAAAATTTAACCGGACTAATTTCTGCTGAAGTTACTGCAATAGATTCAGATGGTATTGCTGATTGGTATGCTACGCCATCAGGACTTTCAGTTCAGATGAAAAATACTAGTCAATGGTTCCAGTGGGCTCCTCGTGGTGAGGATGCAACAGCGATTCATTCAATTCATTCGGTAAGAGATGGAGTCGCCCTATCTTTGCATTCAGGAGGTGTACGCCTTTCCGCCCTCAGTGAGGATGAGGATTCGCGAGATATCACCATGCCAGAAGGAGATGGCGAATTGGTCAGTTTAGTGGTTACTGAGGCTGACCTTGGAGTCGCACTTCGCATCAGCGATGAGAGTGCAGAACTGCTGTTTGGTGAGGCCTATAGTGATGGGGCAATAGTTTGGGATTCAGCAACTATTGACCTTACTAGTTTTAGCCAAGATTTAGAGGATGGCGGGCTCGCACTAGAGGGTGATTTTCTATACCTCAGATTAGAGAGTGCTTTCGCTAGTTCAACCTGTGAAATACCTATCCAAGAAATCAATTCAGAATTTAATTCTTGCAATTGGAATGTTGACCCACCTTCAAGCCGTTCAATCACTACTTCTGGGGGACTTTCTTGGGACGTATATGGTCAGGATTTACAACTGACTTCAGCGCGGTTTGAAGGTGCTCCTGTTTCAGCTCATGACCTTGGTTTGCCTACGGGTGAAATCCAATCCGTTTCACCCACTTCTGTGGTTGTTGAAGAAGAAGGCCTTTTCCGCTGGAATGGCAGTGGGTTTTCACTAGCAGATACTCAACCGGCACAAGGTTCAGACAATCGTACTTCATGGAGTAATGGAGAGAGAACCATCGCTACTTCTCCGTATGGGGTCCTCATATCTGACGGATCTAATGTATCTGGCAGATTGCCATATCAGATATCGGTAGATGGGATCTCAAACTTGCCTTTGGTTGCTATCGCCTTGACTGGGGGTGTAGGGATTCCTAATCCAGAACCTGGTGATATGTATCTTTCAACTTGGTCAGCGAATGGATTAGCATTGACTCCTCCAAAATCTCTTCAAGTTGTTGGATTGATGGCTGCAGCTAGAGGTATATTTGAGCCGATGGATTTCAATTACACCTTCACAGTCCCTGAATTACCTGCACCACCTGGTCAGCCAGGGCTCGATGACATTTCAATCGCAGTAGTCAATATATCCGATGCTCAACAACTACTGAACCGAGACGAACAAGTCCGCAGTATGGTGATGGTTAGCGGTTTCGCCTTGGTTTCCAATGATAATTTATCAAAATTAGAAGCGAATATTACCGCTTGGGCAGATGAGATATCCACAGCGGAATCTGTAGGAATCAAAACAGTCGCTCTAAAATCCAAGATTAGGGACGCTACTGCGGATTCCGGCGCGAATTTTTCAGCCCTCTTCCTAATTTTTGGCTCATTCGTCATTTTTGCAGGTGTTTTACTCGTGATGAATCTCTTCGTCATGCTCGCTGATGAGAGAAAATCGGAGATGGGTATGCTGAGAGCATTGGGTATGCACCGCGGGGAATTGCGAGGGATGTTCGTCATTGAAGGCACACTTATCGGCTTGGTTTCGAGTGCTGTGGGAGCGGTCATAGGGATCGGTGTAGCCAAATTATTGATGTTAGGCCTTGACCGTGTTCTCTCTGAAACTTTCCAGCGAGGAATTATCTTTTCTTGGGAATGGCACAGCCTTTTGAGTGGTTTCTCAATTGGTTTCCTAGTTACTTTCACGACACTAATGGCGACCTCAATTTACATTTCTAGGCTCAATGTTGTAGCCGCAATGCGCGATATACCAACCAGAATGAAAGGTACCCTGCCTTGGTGGACTATTCTCATTTCACTTTTCATGTTGGGTTCTGCAATAGTTTCTGCAGTGCTTGCATTCATGATAGGGGACCCCGAAACTGGTAGTCGATATGCGTGGTGGTTAACGGCAGGCTTCCTATTCCTTTTCGGATTAGTACCACCTCTTTTCTTCATATTTTCTAAATTATTACCAGAATCTATCGCATTCAGAGGGACAAGAATTTCGCGCACAATTCTCACACCTCGCTTGACCATGACAATTCTAGGGTTACTCATGTTCGGTTGGGGAATTTGGACCGACCCAATAAGGGCTGACTGGGAATTAGGTGATGCGTCATTCATCATTTTGGGTTTGTTCTTGGTAGGGGCAGGAGTGTTGTTACTGACAAGTTTAGCACCAATGATAGCCCGCTCTTTAGCAAAGGCAGGCTCAAGCATCTCAGGTCGCCTTTCATCGGTATTACCAACCGCACTTGCCTATCCTTTGGCAACACCTTTCAGGACTGCTATGACCATGGGGATGTTCAGTTTGGTGGTTTTTGCGGTAGTAGTGCTGTCTGGCTATTCCGCACTTGTTGGTAACTGGCTTGGAGATATTGGAGAGGATGCACGGGGTGAATGGGAAATAGTTGCATTTGGAGACCTTGACCTCGGAGATAATTCTAGTGAATGGGATTTGGGTGAACTAGAATCCTCTGATTTTGATGCCATTGCAACGATGCATACCGCTACTGTTCAGGTTTATCAGAAAGGTGAAACAGATCTGGAAAACAAATCAACGTATACAAGTATACGCGGTTTTGATTCAAATTTCACGAGTTTGAACGGCTTACCCTTACATTCCTGGGAACCAAGTCTGGGGGATAATGATGAAGATGTTTGGCAGGCTATCCTTGAAAATGATACACTTGTTGTGATAGATTACACATTAGCTGTTGAATCATATCAAGGTGAACAGGGAGTGATTTACGAAGGTATGGGATTAAACATTGGTGATGCAATAATTGTCCAGGACCCTTTCAATCCAGCCGTGAACGCCACTTTCTTTATTGGGGCGGTCATGAATGAGGAAAGTGGTTGGTTTGCTAGTGGGGTGAGTGTAGCAAAACCAATTGCAATTGAGCGTTTTGAGGCAACACCTTCCTCAGTCTGGTTCTCGCTTCCACCGGGCGTGACTCTTGAAGAACAAGAAGAAGTAGCAAAAGTATTACAATTTGAATTAGTAGAAGAAGGTGCAATTGTGTTTGCAATAGAAGTTCAATTCAAAGAGATACAATCAATCATTTTTGCAATGTTCAGTTTGCTTCAAGCATTCCTTGCTCTAGGGCTAATAGTCGGCATTGCTGGACTTGGAGTAATTACTATTCGCAATGTGTCTGAGAGGGCTCATCAAACGGGGATACTTAGAGCCCTAGGTTTCCAACGAAGCATGGTCATTGCTGGATACCTCACAGAGTTGACTTGGGTTAGTCTATTGGGCATCTTGAATGGGGCTGCTGTGGGGGTTGGTTTCCACTACCAGTTGTACGTCAAATTCCTTAAAGATGAAGGGGCTGAATTCGTACTGCCGTGGGGGCAGATTTCGCTGATTATTTTAGGTGCTTATTTGCTTACAATTTTGGCTACTGCTTGGCCTGTTAGAAGGGCCGCATCCATACATCCTGCTGAGGCCCTACGTGATATTGAATGATACAAAAATTATGCACCAAAATCAATACGATTGTGCGTTTACAACTGAATTACCTAACAAAGACCCGCGCATAGTATAAATATGGATTGAATAGGTGGAGCAATCCCTTAGCGGGAGGACTGTGACATGAAGAGAGCAACAAGTTTGGTTTTAGCACTGCTGATGTTAATGAGCATCGTAGCAAGCCTAAGCCCAATTGAATTGAATGAGAGAGAGCAGGTGGATGACACCAATGGCCGAGCCGATTATGAGGTTTGGTTGATGGGTGCAAATTCACCTCGTGAATCAACGACCGATATGACCGGCACGGTGAGGAATTCCGTAGACGCTGGCGAGGCGATATTATTTGACCTCGTCATCAAGAACGATGGTGACAACGATATATCAGAATTGACAGTAACTGTAACTGTTGACGATGGTGTAGAAGCGACTCCATTGTTTATTGATGCTGAAGATGCAGCAGTTTGCGATGACACAATTTCTTGTGGAATCCAAACCTTTACTGCTGGCGATTATTTGGCTAACGGCCATTATATTGTCCGTGATTCAACTGGGGCAAACCTAGTTTGGACACCAGCAGTACCAGGTATGTACACTATTCATATTGAAATTGATGCTGCTGATCAAGATACAGATTTGAACAACAATATTCTAGATTATGAAGTTAATGTAATGGATTGGTATGATATCTCAACAGAACTTGCTTGGGATTCAGGAGATGACCCAATGACTGGAGCTGGACCACATGGATTTACCATGACAGCATTTGTCAATGGTAGTGCAGAGTGGGACCCTCGCGATGTTCAGATGGATGTTACTATGGGCGGATTATTCCAACCATACATGAATGAC
>CAUZNH010000108.1:0-4734 GCA_963581345.1 Candidatus Thalassarchaeaceae archaeon
TATCAAGCCAGCCAATCAATTTTCTAATACGCCCTGGTCGAAGGCGACGAATTCCCCTGCCTTCTCGATTGAACATGTGGATGTGGTCACCTCGGTCAGCCAACAGCCAACCACCTCCTGGACGAGGTAAACAATCTCGAAATCCACCAGAAACAGAACGACCTTCCCCCAGAGGATTGCCGGTTCTGATATCTAGAAGGTGAAAACCGGGGCCCGAAAGAACTGCTACACTAGCCCCGTCTGATACTAACTTGTAAACATCAAACTGAAAAGTTCGCTTCCAAATGAAATCACCCAAATCATTGACTAATCTTACAATTCCACCAGTTGCAATAATGACCCCGTCGTTGAGAGTTGCAATTGCACCAACTTTGCCTTCAAGTTGATGACTCCAAGAAACTCGCCAATCACCAGCCATCAGTATTCGCCCCCAGCACCTAGGTTGATTAGGTGATCTTTGGCTGGGGAACTTATCCTATACATGCGACTACGTCCTTGTTTACGGACAGTTAGAATACCTGATTTTAGTAATCCGTTGAATATTTGTGAAAGCCGAGGGCGGCCTACTCCTAATTCATCCTGAAGTAAATTGTCGGACGGAGAAACTTCTCGCTCAACTGCTTCAGTCAGAATCAATGTTTCAGCATCATTGAGGTTAGTTAGCGCGTTGATATCAAGCACAACATCTGGTTCCCGAGGTGGTGCAACTCGGCTGATAGAACTGAGCGCTGTAAGAACCTCTTCGGGGGTTGCTTCTGGTCGTTCATCCCATGATTCTCCTTCCTCGACCGGAGTTTCACCTTGCCACTCTTTTGTCTCCTCAAATGGCGCAGTAGGCTGAGGTGTTGCTTCAGAATCTGATATGTTTGTAGGAATATTAGAACTCGGTTGCATCTGCTGTGGCTCTATGTTTGGAGAACTTTCTAGAGGGGAATCCATGCCTGGTTGAATCCAAAGTTCTGTGCTTTGGTCATTCGTTTTGATTTGACGCAATTGGTTAGGGTCAGCTCCCACCTCATTTGGCTGCCCTTCTCTAGGGCCTTGCGTTTTTCTTGGTGTACTTTTCTTTTCAGCTGAAGTGTCAATATTTGCCGTTCGATTCCGTGAACGAAGTCCACCGAAAAGACCACCTCCAAATGAGGGCGCGGTGCCGTCTGCCATTTCTAGAACCTCGGCACCCCCCATTTCATCGCTGAATTCGCTCTCCCATTGTTTCTCATCAACTTCTGGACTAGATTCAACAAAGTCTGAATCAGATTCATTTTCTGATTTTGAAGGAATTGCTGACTCTTCGTTGTCTTGGATTGAACTTTCAACATCTGTATCTTCTTTCAAATCCAATTGTGGGCCATTATCATCCCCAAAATCATTCCACATATCTGCAGCATCTGATAATGATGGGAATAAGGTCTGGCTTTCATCAAATTCAGGTATCTCTTTTGGCGATTCAATTGTAGATACTGATTCTAAGCCGGAAGGGGCATCTTCTTCTATATCATTAGAAAACGGAATTTCATCCGGTTGTGTGTCAATTTCAGCGGTTTCTGAAACTTTGACATTTACTTCAGTTACTGGTGGCGCCGCATCAACCACTCGCTGAAAGGTAGAATCCTCCACTACTGTTGTGGGCTTTGCTTTAACTTCAACTTTCAAGTCTAATTTGCGCCCATCAATCAGCGGCATCCCACGCGTGTGATCTACAAAGTCGCGCAAAAATCTCATCGCCCTACCCACATGACCACCACTTTTTTTCATTGCCATATCAAGAAGCGCCTCAGGAGCCGTCCAAGATGAACGGCTCGCCTTGTGTACTCGCTTGCCAATCAAGAGCGCCATTTCGGCTCTTGTGAGTGATTCTAGAGGGGGTGTGATATCCATCTCAGAGAGTAGTTCCTCTGGGAATCCTGATTTCTGTCCTGGAGTGAGTGTAATGATGGTTAAAGCACGTATTTTTGTCAATACTGGCATCAGTTGAGATATCACTTCAGCAAGTACCGGACCAGAGAGTAAAGAATGGTCAAAAATGATCACTGGAAGAAGCGCTGTTCGACCAGCTAATTCTTCCTCCAAACGGTCAATCATCAGACTGTGTACAGGAGGTGTTTCAAAGTCCTTCATCAAGTCACAATACATCTGATGTAGAATGGTAGTAACTAGGTCTGCAGATGGCCAAAATACGGTATGTATTTGGTCGGCTGTTGAAGCCACACATTGGACCAATGATGAACGCCCAGAACCCTTCTCACCTACTACTGCCACAACACGTGGGGAAGCGAGCCGGATATTGTTAGCTAAAGCAGTAAACACCTCATCTCTGCCAACCATCAACTCCAACTGTTCTCGACTTAGTGGTCTAGTGTCAAAAGGATTAGACCTTAGGGCAGGGAGATTCAACATCTCTAGTGCTGCTGATTGCATAATAGGAGCGAACTTGAAGTCCACTTAACATATTTACGCATTTTATGTTGTAAAAATGATGCGTTCAGAAGCGTTGAACAAGTAACGGAGTTGCCTTTTATTGGCAAAACTGCCCCCGATAAGAGTATCTGGTTACCGCTTTAACGCGTTAATAACGTATCGAAATAAGCGTTAACCCGTTACTCGCCATGAATTAACGCTTTGTTAACGCATTAGCTATGAGGTAATCAATAGGCAATTGTTCTGAAAAATTATATCATCAACAACACCCATACTAGTAATCTGGATGTTTTGATAATGCTCGGAATGATTTAGGGAGTCCGACTCGGGCATCAAGGTTGAGGGAAGTCAATGCCTGTTAATAATAGCCGCTTGAAAGGGTTCTACAAATTGAGTGTGAAAGAACGCCGAGATATGATCGCTGAACTGGCTGGATTAGACCAAGAAGCAGTAGATGCATTAGCGGCAATGGGGGAGCTTTCTGAGTCTGCCGCAGACCGTATTATTGAGAACGTTGTTGGGACCATTGCTTTACCAGTTGGAGTGGCAACAAATTTCATCGTTGATGGCGACCATTATCTAGTCCCATTCGCCCTGGAAGAACCCTCTGTTGTAGCCGCTGCTAGCAACATGGCAAAACGCTGCCATGCGACCGGTGGATTTGTCTCCAATAACACCGAACCAATCATGATAGGACAAATACAAGTGGTCGGTTGTGAAGACCCATTTGCTGCCAAAGAAGCAGTCCTTTCTGGTGCGGATGAATTGATATCTGCGTGCAACGAAGTTGACCCTATTTTAGTCAAATTTGGTGGTGGTTGTAAAAGCCTAGAAGCACGAGTTATTGATACCGACTCTGGACCTATGCTCATTGTCCACATCTTGGTTGATTGCCGCGATGCGATGGGAGCAAATGCGGTCAATACAATGGCTGAAACTATTGCCCCAACAGTGGAAAGAATAACTGGTGGTACCGTAATATTGAGGATTATTTCAAACTTAGCGGTTCATCGCCTAGCAAGAGTAAGTGCAACTTTCACCCCATCAGAAATGGTTAATTCGGGAGAAACTGCAGAAGAAGGTGCCAAAGTCATTGATGGTATCATACAAGCCTACCATTTTGCTGCTGCAGACCCATTCAGGGCTACAACTCACAATAAGGGCATTATGAATGCCATTTCAGCCATCGCTGTGGCTTGTGGCCAGGATTGGCGGGCTATTGAGTCAGGAGCCCACTCCTACGCCTCTCACGAGCGAGTTTATGGCTCCTTGACACATTGGGAGAAAGATACTGATGGGAATCTTGTCGGATCTATTGAACTCCCAATGGCTGTAGGATTAGTTGGTGGGGCAGTTAGAGTACACCCCACTGCTAAGGCAAATGTCGCAATAATGGGTGCAAGAAGCGCTGATGAATTAGCCAAAGTGATGGCTGCGGCTGGAATTGCTCAAAATCTAGGAGCTCTTAGAGCGCTAGCCACAGTTGGTATTCAAGCAGGACACATGAAGTTACACGCTAGAAATATGGCAGTTACTGCTGGTGCTAGTGATGACGAGGTTGACAAGGTTGTTGAAATCGCTCGCGCATCTGGCAGGATTACTGCTGCTGCAATTGAAGCGGCCCTTGAACAAGTCCGCAATAGGTGAATATCTCGTGCCGAAGCACCATGTTGGGAGTTTTGAACTCAATCTACTTTGCGGACATTGATTGCGTTTGGACCCTTCGGACCCTCACCAATCTCAAACTCCACACTGTCGCCATCTTCGATGCGACCTTCAACTTGGGAAATATGAACGAAGAGGTCATCCCCCTCATCTCGTTCGATAAATCCGAATCCTTTGCTCTGATTAAACCACTTTACTTGACCCTCGGCCATATTTCCACCTCGCCCAACCCATACTACTTGAATGCACCCTATCGAATACCCATTAATAGCGTTTGATTCCTAAAAAAAAGACTTCTCCGAACAGAAAATCACTCTTCTTCGGAACTTGCCGCCAACGAACCATTCTCGTGAACTTCAAGCGGTATTTCCTCTTCCGGTGGCCCAAATTCAACTTCTTCCCCATCGGTTCCTTCTTCCCCAGAAAGGACATCAGCTAGTTGTGAACCTGTCAAACCCGAGCCTGCGGCCTGTTCTTTGAACCAATGTGCAACCGCTGCCGTGGATGTATGGGGGCAACCAAAGTATTCTGAAAACCTCCTAGTGGTGCTTAATCGACGTGTGTTTCCATCTCGGCGTTTGTCAATCAGACCTAATTCCCTCAAATCTGAAACATGCTCGTATGTCACCTGGCCAACCATTTCAACCAATT
>CAUZNH010000109.1:0-4716 GCA_963581345.1 Candidatus Thalassarchaeaceae archaeon
GCGCCAATTCTGAAAAGGTTTGGCCGCATCCATTCCTCACCTAATTCCTCTTTCATCATTGCTAACCAAGTGACAGCATCTTTTGCTTTTGAGATTCCACCGGCTGGCTTGAAGCCGACTTTTTGGCCGGTTCTTTCGTAGAAGTCTCTGATGGCTCGTGCCATTACTAAACCGACCGGTAAAGTTGCGTTCACACTTTCTTTTCCGGTTGAAGTCTTGATGAAATCAGCACCCGCCATCATACAGACCTGACTGGCTTGCGCAACTTGCTTCAGGCTAGCCAATTCCCCCGTTGCAAGAATCGTTTTTAGGTGTGCATCGCCACAAGATTGACGGAAATCTTTGACTTCATCATAGAGTGCTTGCCAATCGTTACATAACACATTAGATCGACTGACAACTATGTCAATTTCATCAGCACCAGCTGCGACAGATGCTTCAATTTGTTCCAATTTTTGATGATGTGGGATATGTCCTGCCGGAAATCCCGTTGAAACAGCACATGTCCCCACAGGGCTTCCTTGTACTGATTTAGCAACTGTTTTAACCATGTTATGATAGACACAAACACTAGCACAATGGATTGTGTTTACATCTAAATCAAGAGCGGACAGAAGGTCTGTACGAATTGGGCGAATTGCCTTTTGTGAGATTCTTAGAACACGTCCAGGTGTATCGTCTCCAGCTAGAGTTGTCAAGTCAATACAGCGTATAGCATGTAACATCCATGCAACCTGCCAATCACTCTTTACTGCCCGGCGTTTTGGTAGGCTACTTGCACGGCGCTCAAGCGCAGAACGATTGATGCGGATTGAATTAATCAACTCCAAATCTAGGGATGTGCCGCGGTTGCGAGATTCAGCAGCCATTCTTCTTCCCTCGTATTATCCTCTATATCCGCCGCTTTAGATGAATCGGCGGTATTGAAATCACTCCGGACGGCTATCTAGCAGTTTTGGAACCACGCTTGGGTCTGCTAAAGTGCTGGTATCACCCATGTCTGAAATATCTCCTGATGCGATTTTTCTTAGAATACGCCTCATTATTTTCCCAGACCTCGTTTTTGGTAATACTTGAGTAAAATGCACTTTATCAGGGGTAGCGATTGGACCGATAATTCGTCGTACACCCGCCCGTAGTTCTTGACGAAGATCTTCAGAAGGTGTTCGTTCACTTTCTAGGGTTACGAAGCAATAGATGCCTTGGCCCTTGATTTCGTGTGGGAAACCAACGACTGCAGCCTCACAAACTGCTTCGTGCTCAACCAGTGCAGATTCAACCTCTGCAGTCCCCATTCGATGTCCTGAGACATTGATAACATCGTCAATACGGCCCATGATCCAGAAACAACCATCCTCATCTTTGCGGGCGCCATCACCAGTGAAATACCGGCCCGGTTGTTGGCTGAAGTAGGTCTTGACAAATCTGTCATGGTCTCCATAAATGGTCCTCATCATTCCTGGCCATGCACCTTCGATGATGAGGTACCCTCCTTCATTTTCTTTGCATTCCTCTCCATCAGCATGGACAATTTTAGGATTAATTCCAAAAAATGGATATGTTGCTGAACCAGGTTTTGTAGTGGTCATGCCTGGTAATGGGGTTATCATAATACCACCTGTTTCAGTTTGCCACCAAGTGTCCACGATAGGCCGAGTAGAATCACCTACTACTTCGTGGTACCACATCCATGCTTCTGGGTTGATAGGTTCTCCAACAGTTCCTAAAACACGTATAGAACTACGTTTGTACCGAGTAACGGGGTCATTCCCATAGACCATTAAAGCACGAATTGCTGTTGGTGCTGTGTAAAATGTGGTGGGCTTGTGCTTGTCACATATATCCCAAAATCTTCCCGCATCTGGATAGGTTGGTATCCCTTCAAACATCAAGGTATGAGTTCCAAGAGCAAGTGGCCCATATACAATGTAAGAATGGCCAGTTATCCAACCAATATCTGCAGTACAGAAGTGTAAATCTCTCTCTGGATCAAGGTCGAACACATACTTACACGTGGTTGCAGCCCAAATCATGTAACCTGCTTGTGAGTGCATGACTCCCTTCGGTTGGCCAGTTGAGCCAGATGTGTAGAGGATGAATAACGGGTCTTCTGCATCCATGATTTCAGGTTCACATACTGTTGCGGCATTTGCCATTCCAGCATCCATGTCAAAATCTCTTCCTTCAACCCAACCTAGTGAGCCAGTACCGACCCCATCCCCTGCTCGGTGATTGACTAGAACACATCTGACATTGACTCCTTTTTTGGCTGCAATTACGATAGCATCATCAGCAATTGATTTCAACGGAATTGTGCGTCCACCCCTAATTCCAGCGTCAGTAGTTATCATCACATCAGATTCACAATCAACTATTCTTTGCGCTAAGGAATCTGCTGAAAACCCGCCGAAAACTACTGAATGAATGGCACCAATTCTAGCACAAGCAAGCAGAGCAAAAGCTAGTTCGGGAATCATCGGCATATAGATTGTTATTCTATCTCCCTTCACAACTCCATTTTCTCTCAAGAGGTTTCCTAAGCGACTTACTTTCTCAAGAACTTGGCTGAAAGTGTAGGTGGTACTTTCACCATTATCAGCCTCAAAAGAGATAGCAGGTGCATCACCTCGACCAGCCGCAATATGTCTATCTAGACAGTTAACGCTAACATTTAGTTGTGCACCATCAAACCATTTGATTTGACCATTTACAAAATCCCACGATGAAACTGTATCCCATTTACGGTACCACTCAAACTCCTCTGCGATGTCTGCCCAAAAGTCATCAGGGTCATCAATACTGTGCTGCCACATTGATTTATACTGCTCAAAATTGGTGATGTGTGCATCACTTGCTATTGGTTCAGGAGGAGGGAATTGCCGTTGCTCATCCAGCAGATTCTGTATACTATCTTGTTCAGCCATCAAGTTGCGACCATTAGCCCGATATATCAAATCCACGCAAGAGAGATTTGGAGCCGAAAGTAGTTACTTGTCGTCAGCGTTAAACACAGTACTTGGGTGGGCGCCATTCAAGGGCCCGTGGTCTAGGGGTTTTGACGTCGCCTTCACATGGCGAAGTTCGCCAGTTCAAATCTGGCCGGGCCCATATTTTGTCAATCCCATTGAATGGAAAGATAAAGGCGGTAAGTGCGACAGGAGATAACAATGGGATGGAAGGAGACCTTGCAGTGGAAGGTTGGCATTGATGTCAATGTCTTTGCTGAAAAGAAGACTTGGAAAGCTTTTGTCGTCTCTATTTTGTTGTTCTCTGTGATTGCATATGGTGGTCTATCTGCCTTTGGTATCACCTCTGCGATGTTTGGTGTTGGCGGCGAAGTACGCGAGGTTCCAGACTTTGAGATGGAAACGGTCAACCGTACCGGAATAGAAGATAATTTCACTAACGAAACGGGTTGGTTCAAACTATCAGAAAACCGTGGTAATGTCATTATTCTAGACTTCATGGCACATGGCTGTGGGAGTTGCCATTACGCTCAAGAAGAAATGGAATCAAAAATTGGAGGGTGGCAAAACCTCAGTGGACCATATCCCGTAATGATCGTATCAATTGGCAGTTGGTATGACCTTGAAACTATGGAATGGCTCAATGAATCAGAGCCTGAAGAGAATTATTTCGTACCTCAGTGGATTTTGGGAATGGGGGCTCATGACTCAATTATCATTAACGAAACTACTGGTGAAAGAGGAGATTTGACAGAGCATTATTTTGCTCAGCAAATCCCTCTCCTTCTCGTAATTGACCATGAAGGATTCATTGTTGGAAAACAAAACTCTGGCACCCCGGTAGAGGGATGGGGTGAATTTGATGAGGCAATAGTTTTAGCAAATTTGGGAAATGCTACAGATTTGCGAATGGGGCTCAAGGAGGTTGACCGAAGTTTCACTGGAATACTGGTCTTAGGGCTCATGCTAGGCATACTTGTCTACTTCTCACCCTGTGCTTTCCCGGTCCTTCCAGGGTACATTGGGTACTACATCAGTTTAGGTTTGAGGGAAGAGGAATTACGCGAGTCGGGTAAACTCAAGGGTTCAATGCCAAATCACGTTACGGGTGGCGCTCTTGCTGGGGTAGGTATGCTAACCTTCTTCGCAATCCTAGGAATTGTAGTTCTTGGGTTAGCAGAGGTTGTGAATATCGCTGGTTATCTTCATAGATTTGCAATTTTCATTGCCATTCTGCTTTTTGTTCTTGGCTCATTTATGCTAATGGGTGGCACTGCACATTTACTGGGTTGGATTGACAAATTGCTTGTTCAGCGTTTTTCAACTACAGAGTCTGATGAACTGTTTACACCACGCCGCAACATGTATCTCTGGGGTATTGGTTATGCCGCAGCCTCGGTGGATTGTACCGCTGCCATTGTTTTACCATACTTGGGATACCTGCTATCTAGCGGTACCTCTGCTGTGCTAGCGGGACTAGGTGGGATAATGCTCAGCGTTTTCCTCTTGATGATGGCTGTGACTGTGATTGTCGGGGTTGGTAGCAAAAAGGTTGAAGCGTTCCTCCGAAAAGCTACTGATATGATCAAGATGGTTGGCAGTTGGATGATGATGTTTGCAGGAATTGGACTATTCATCTACTTAACACAACCAGAATTAGTGGCGATATTGATTTGATTATTTAGTCGCTATTATCTTCAAAGAGTTGGGCATGAGTCATAATATTGAGGAGAATCTCGCCAAAATCTCG
>CAUZNH010000110.1:0-4709 GCA_963581345.1 Candidatus Thalassarchaeaceae archaeon
ACAAGATTCCAGAAAGTAGTTGGCCCACTGCAAAAATTTGCACTAATTCCCTAAGGCTGATGTCTGTATACTCAAGAATCAGGCTCGCTGCTAAAGTTGAAATTCCATTTACCATAGTAAGCAATAGAAAATCGGTGGAGAACATCCGTCCGCGCCACTCATCTTCACTTCTCTCTTGCAGGAGAACCGTTGAGATGACCCAATTCGCTCCACTTGCTGCATGGGAAAATATCACGAAAAGGGCTACCCACCATCCCCAACTAAGCCATCCCATCGCGATGTATCCAATACCACAAACTGATACCAACCAGCCGATTAATAGTGGCCAGTTATCTCGGTTTGTGAACGCATATCTTGCAAGGATTGGGCCCAATCCAGTACCAACTCCTCTAGCGGCGAATAGAAGTCCGATTCCAGCAGCAACTTCTCCCAATCCGATGTCAGCACCGACTAGAATCAACATGTAGATTAGGCCGCCGCCAAACAATCCCCAAGCGGCTTTGGCGGTAATAATTCGTGAAATTCTTGGCGTTCTAATGATGATTTGAAAACCTTCTTTCACTTGTGATAGACTTGAAGCAATGAAATTTCCTTCAGGCGCTTTGATTTTTTGTTGTGGGATATTTATGCTTGCAATGATTAAACCTGCTACAATGAAAGCAATTGAGTTGATAATGAAGGCGATTTGAACACCCTGGCTAGCGACTACCGCACCTCCAACAGCGGAACCAATTGCTAATGATGCAGACCAAGTTGCTGAATTCAATGCATTTGCAGTCAGCAATTCATTCGGCTTGGTGATATTTGGCATCGTGGCATTTTCGGCCGGCAAATAAATTGCATGAAACAGCATCAATAATGCTGATAAGAAATATATCAACCAAACATCAGCTTTTGAATCAATTAGTAAAAATCCAGCAACCGTCAGAGCCGAGGCAAAATTTGCTCCAACCATCAGCCATTTGCGACTAAATCTGTCAGCGAGCATTCCGGTGAATACTTGTGGTAAAGCTAGAGAGAACATTCGCAGAACGAACAGCAGACCAAGAGCCAACTCGGAGCCGGTAAGTTGGTCAATTAGAACAAAAAGTGCGACCGTATTGAACCATTCACCAAGCATGGAAATACTATTTCCAACCCAGTATTTTTTGAACGTCGAATTGACTCGTAGGAGTTCAATAAAACCGACCTCCTGTTCCTTCATGCCATCTCCTGAAGCCTCTCACCTAACAACATGGCCCCAATCAATCAGGCGAAGCCTCTTCAACAAGCAACTACGCCGTCATGCGAATGACAGGCGACAACTTGGTGTGGATTGACTGCGAATTTACAGGATTAGATCCTGCTGAAAATCGCATTATTGAGATTGCAACCATCATTACAGATGCTGAATTAAACATCATTGCTGAAGGTCCATGCCTAGTGATTAACCAACCCGCAGACTTGCTAGCAGGAATGGACGAGTGGAACACAACTCACCACACCGGAAGTGGACTGGTAGAGAAGGTTCTAGCGAGTGAAATTGATGATGCCGAGGCAGAACGGCAGACCCTAGAGTTTGTTCGCGAACACACCAATTCTAAGTCTTCACCACTTTGTGGGAATACAATTTCTCAAGACCGAAGATTTCTGAGGCGCTATATGCCTGAGTTACATGCTCATTTTCATTATCGTAGCATAGATGTATCAACAGTCAAGGAGTTGGCAAAAAGATGGAATCCAGATATTCCTTCAATGGAAAAAGCAGGAGGCCACCGTGCACTTGATGACATCCGTGAGTCAGTAGCAGAACTTGCATATTATCGAGAAAGAATTTTCAAATCGTGAAGATTTTTTAAATCAAGTTGATGACTGGAAATTTTCCCAACCGTAGGGGTATCCTTTTTCATCAACAAAGACGACATTTACTGCAGTGCCAGACCTATGAAATGAGATTAATTCTAATCCGTGAATACTGTGTCCTGTTGGGGCAACGCCCAAAACTGCTTTCTCAGCAGAACTTTTCCATCTACCCCAACCGCGTTTTTGGCGCACAGGAGCGACCTCTTCAGGTTGCAACTTTCTGCGCACACCATCAGTATCATCATACCAGCCAAATGGTCCTGATGGAGAGAATTCTATTCCCAATATCATGTCAACACCAAGTGTATACTGAGCCGCGTCAGCATCTTGTCTTGATGGCACAGCTACTGCGTTGGGGTGGGTGTGTAACCAGTGCACGAATCGCCCACCTCGTGGTCCTCGGCTTTCTGAAAAAATACCGTCCGTCCATTCTTCAGGTACGTGATGTACGGAAAAGGAATCTCCGCGATTTACTATTGTTGCCTCCCCTAAGATGTAACCTTCCCCAGCAAATAACCCATCTTCATGGTCATCTCCCTCAAACATGTCATCAACTTCTTGATGATGAGGCCGGTCATTATCAGCATCTAGACCAATTAAAATTTCATCAGGTAGCGACTCTAAAGTCCAATGTAGGATTTGTTCAAGCGTTTGGCCTGGCATCATTACTAGTCCACGATATCCCCCTTTATTGGCGAGTGAATCGGCATTGTACGCTGACATTGCTTGGGCCAGCCAACCGTCCACCATGTACACGCTCCGGCGGTGAATCCTTAACAGGATTGGCACTGCATCAGTGTTGTAGGTGAGAGCATGGCTGGCAAGAAGAAGGGATTAGGCGGCTTTCTCGGTGGCTTGACAGGTACGCCATACGACCGTTTAAGTCGGCATATTGAGAAAACCGTTGCAAACACTAAGAAGGGTGACTTGGGTAAAGAGTTGAACAAGATTGTGAAGATTGTACGACGAGAGTATAACCAAGAAAATCTAGACGAAGAGGAACATGACCTATTGGTTGAAGATATTGAGACCGCTCATCCTAATGGCAGAACATTTCCAAAATTATTGGCTGATTCTGACGAATTTTATGATGATGGGAATATGCCAGATGCGCCCGATTTAGAATTGGGTGGACCAGTAAACCTTGATGAATTGATGCGTGGACCCAGTGATTCTGCCCAAGGTTCATGGGGTTCTGATGAGTATGATGAATACAAACGTGAAATGGCCGAAGAGTTCTACAAAGATAGTGATGAAGCAATTGCTTCTGGTGATCACGACCAATTGGAATCACAAGACCCAGTGGCAGGCCGTGTTTACCACAATGTTGAGGATACCGCCTCAGAAGTCAAGAAAGATATTCTTCGGGAACAGGGTGTTGATGTTGATTCTGAAGAAGAAGAAGATGAAGATGAAGATTACTATGTTGATGATGATAATGTCGAATGGTGGCGGGATGATGATGGGGCTTGGTGGTTCAGAGAACCTGGCAATGAAGATTGGTATCCCGGTAAATAAGATATTCATTCATCATTATTTTTTGGCCAAATATTGAGATTTGCGAGGTTAAATTTCAATATTGCATGGTCTGCACCATCATTGAGCATCGCTCGGTTTGCAAATCCTGCAGAACTAATCCCGATGATTTGGTCAGGCCGGTTCAATTCCTCTGCGCCGACAGCATCATTTACCATTCTAAGAACCTCTAATCCTTTGAATGGCGGCATGAATTGGTCTAGAAGTAGAATATCAGGTGAAAAGTCATTGATGACTGCAACAGCATCTTTAGAATTCCATTTCTGTTCAATCGTGATTTGGCTAGTATCAACATTACCCGCCTTTAGCAATGCCTCAATATCGTAGGAATCTTCGAATGCTAGAACTCGCATCAAACTATACCACTGATTTTTGTTTACTAGTCTTGTATTTCATTCCTCTCTCTCAAACATAATTTGCCCGGTTAATTCAAAGGCTAGTCCGGATGTTGGGAAAACTGTTCTACATGGTTAATGGAGTGCCGGGCCAGCATTTTATTCCGATTAGCCGCGCTGAAATAAAGCGTCTAATATTGGCTGAAGCAGGTGAAAATTCCGATACCCTAACAAAAATTTCAGAGTTATTGGAAGCCATTTGGCACCATCGCATGCATTCTACTCAAGAATCTCTAAAACAAATATACTCGGAGTTTGATCCGGACTCAACGGATGAAATCCCTGAAACTTTTGACTCAACAGATTTCGTGAATCAATTCAGCAAAGCCCTAACTGATGGGAACTGGTTAGCAATTACAGATGAAGAAATGCAAATAGCATTAGATGGTGAAGACATATTTCCGATAAGCCTAGATGTTAGGTTTGAGGAGTTCAAACTCTTACAAACTTTCAAACTTGGTGAAAAAACGGTCAAAAGTTTACGAGAGCCTTCACTATTCGAGAAACTGATACTGAGAAAGAAACCAACGGAGGTAGATTTGGAGGTGTATGAGCGTATTATCCAAGTCATGCAGTTTCATGAACGAGCGTGGTTTGAGAACAACAAAACCTTGGGGGATTATCCTGGAACCGAGGCAAAAGGATTGCACTTGAGACTATTCAAAACTATTCCGAAACTTGATTTGGAGGTCATTTTCCCAAATACATCACCTAACATGAGACGAATTGATCAGGTGAAAATATTGGCTCCATTGATAGGAGGGCTGGCCACTCTTGGCATGAAATTCGGACCTCTTCTTCTTGGCTATGGTTCTGGGGAGACTTCCCTTGCACTTATCGGGGGTATCCTTTCAGCATTGGCAACTTATATTCTCAAGTCCTGGACCAAATTCATGAAGACCAAAGAGGCATATCTTTCACAAGTTTCTAAAGACC
>CAUZNH010000111.1:0-4642 GCA_963581345.1 Candidatus Thalassarchaeaceae archaeon
GAGATGCGGTTCTCATCCTCACACGGAACAGTTGTGAAAACTGTGAGCCTTTTGTTGCAACATTAGCAACAAATGATTTCCCTGTAGCAAAGATCGTACTTGATAGCCCTGGAACTGTTGGATTCAAAACCTCCTTTCCTCAAATTGCTTCTCAAGTAAGTGTGTTACCATTCTCAATCCTTTTTTCACGTGGCGAATGGCTTGACTCAGTAATGGGGGCCCGAGTTGGTGCGGTTCTTGAATGGTTCAAGTGATTAGCAACAAATTTGACGCCACCTTCATGGGGTAGTGCTCGCACCGATGTGCGATGAGTGACCTGAAACAGGTGTTCATGCCGACCGTTGTCAATGTTGACGAGGTACCTACCCCACTAGGTGTGACTTCCAAAGAAAGTGATGCGTGGGATGTCCTGCGAGCCTTCTTTGCCCGTGCTGAAAAAACTGAGTATGTTGAGGCTTATGTTGAGGTTTGGGAAATAGACTATGTTGGTGAAGAACCGAATACTGAGTTAGGAAGAATGCGGCGACGTCCTTGTCCAATTTGTGAACGCTCATCCTTTTGGGAAGAATTGGATGAACCGAATTACAAGGGTGTTAGGAATGGTAAAAGTGGGCGTTGTCACCGACCAGAATGCTCTGCCTGGGTTGATGAAAATAATGTTGAAGAAGGCAGATGGGATTGTGGCTGGCCTGCGGCCCAGTGGACAAAACGTGCTGAGAGTTACAATCTTGGCGTGCGTGGCTTAGTTGAAATGCGTGGAGCCGTGACTGCTTCGGGACGAAAGCGTCGTTCCACAATGAGTAGCGAACTAATGGAAGACCTTTGAATCACATTGATTCAATGGCAATAATTCCTAGCCCAGAACATCCTGCTGAAAGCAATATTCTAGCGGCTTCTGACAATACCAAATTCTGACTATTGACTTCACCTTCTACCAGCACGTGATTATCGCGGTAAAAACGATTGTATTCTGTTGCTAGAGATAGGAGATAAGAACAGAATAGATTTGGACGTTGACTGCTAATTGACCAATCTAGCCCTTCGCTGAATGTTGCAATTCTTTTTATCAATGCTGCGGCTGAATCAGAGAGGTTAGCCCAGTTGCCACTTGCCACTGCGTTTGCAACAAGAGATTCAACATCATGACCTTGAGCAGTTAGTTTACCGCTTATTGAACAAGCCCTAGCATGACTGTACATAATGAATGGAGCCGAATCCGAATCAAAACTGAGAGCATCCTCCCAACGGAAATTTATCCCTTTTTCTGGCGAAACTCGGATGATATTGTAACGCACAGCAGAGATACCGACAGCCTCGCCAATTGCGGCCAATTCTCCAGCGCTGAGATCGTCTCTCATTTCTTCAACAATCGCTGTTGCCCTAGAACAGGCTTCGTCCAATAGATTGTCCATGTAGACAACATTCCCCCGTCGAGTACTCATTTTACCATCGGGTAATTTTGTAAATGCATAGAAAACAACTTCGGGATTACGAATATCCAACTCATCAAGAGCAATCCCCACCTGTTTGGATTGCAAGCGGTGGTCTTCACCAAGGATATTCACGAGGCGCTGTGCTTCAGTCCACTTCCACTGATGATAAGCGATATCCCTAGTAGCATACAAAGACGAACCATCCCCCCTTTGATAGAAGAATTTTGTTGATTTGCCTTGTACTCCTCGGCTCTCTAGTTCTAGGAAATGCGCACCATTTTCTGCAGTACCATGCAACTCGCTCTTTCCAAGTTTATCCATGATGGTCTCTACTGAGCCATCAACAATGAATCTTGATTCTTTTGTAAATGAATCAAACACGATGCCAAGTCTCTCTAAGGTTTCTAACATTCCATCGAGGACTGGCTGATAAGCCGCACCAAAAATTGCAAGAACTTCAGCATCAGCTTCTTCTGATGCTTGCACTAACTTTGTAACACCAGATTCCACATCTGGATCTACTTCTTTCAGCAGATTTGCTGCTTGATAGTAACGAACCCTTTTGTGGTCCTCTTTGTGTGGGTAACTTGGTGCTTCATCCATATCTTTTGCGGACAAAATTTCGCTAACTCTATCGTCATCTAGATTCTCTAGCGCCCAAGCCAAAATCCCAACTTGTTTACCCATGTCATCAACATAGTATTCTGCTCTGACATCATCACCTGCAAGACGGTGCATCCTCACAAAAGTATCTCCGAGTATTGCGTTTCTTGAACGACCAACGTGAAACGGCCCATTGGGGTTTGCTGATGTATGTTCGATTAGTAGAGAGGAAGAAGGACGGAAATGTCCAACTGATTCAGGGTGATTGAATATATCTGCTATTGTTTGGTTTGCTAGCCATTCAACATCAACATAAAAATTGCAAAACCCACCATCACTGCCAACTTCACTGCATCCGTCAATTGCTGTCAAAACTGTGGCAACTCTTTGCGCTAAATCTGCAGCAATATCTTGAGGGGATTTTCGTATCACTTTTGCTAAAGCAAAACAAGGCAATGCAAGGTCACCTTGGTTTGCGTGGCGAGGTGTTGTAAGATGGGCTAGGGTGTCATCGGGGTTTTCATCACCCATTTCAGTTAGGGCATCCCAAACTGTGCCGCGAATCACTTCACTCAACTGACGCATCTCATCAACTCCATGGCCAGCGTAAAATTGCCGCCATTCCTCCAAACGCTGTCATCAAGGTCATGCCCTCTTCTGAATCAGTTGAAATCAACTTTACACTAGCCGCCGATTGCCCTGCTAGTTCAGTAAATTCGTCTAGCAAATCTATTTGCTTTTCAGAATTCTCCCTCACTTGGTCTGCATTTGCCTGACAATCCGGACAATCTGGGATTTCAGGAGTTTTCTCAACAGTCATTGACCATTCATGTTTGCACTGGCGGCAGTTGAAAAACACCGTTTTCTTTCTCAAAGCTTCTGAAAGCAATAGCGTATCAACAGCCCCTTGATCAAGAGCAGAGCGTATCATCAACTCACCGTATGTTGCTTTGGGATGCGCCTGCATAATCTCTTTGAGAAAATTGTCAACCCATGTTCTCTCTTCTTCCAAAGCGATTTGGTCCATTAAATCGCCAGCATTCTGAACTAATTCACGAAGACCGCTTTCATTGGAATAACCTACATCAAACAATGGTTTCTTAACAATTTTTTGAATTTCGTGGTGGAGATATCCATTGTTAATTACGAAATCCTTAGTCGCACCAGGCCCGCCAACTATCACACCTTTGAGGTCTGGTAACATTGGTAACCAGTATTCACAAGCACGTTCAGTGACCTTCTTGAAAAACTTGTCAGCGGCCTCTTCAATCAGTCTCTCGAACCGCTGTTGCGACTGACCACCTTGGCGATGCTTACTTGGCACAAGACTAGTGATGTGTTTCTTGACATATACGGTACTTCCAGTTGCTATTCCGTATGCCCCCTCTCCACGGTCAATTACTAACAACCCATACGCAGTACGATTGATGAGCATCTCTTCAAGTTGGGATGTCTCAAAAGTGCTATCACAGCGATACCTGAAAGAGGTGAATGGTTCTGGTGGGTCGTCAATAACTATTGTTGTCATACGAGATTTGTTGTTACCAACGATGACATGTCCGGTAAATACTGCAATTCCTTTTTCACCAGCGTTGCGGCGATTTGCTAATGCCGCAGATGCAGATTCAATCGCATCAATGACGTGCTTCCTCGTTAGATTTGATTTGATGTTGCGTGCTTGACCTGATTCATTTGCTAGTTGATGTCGAACATCAGCAACTTGTCGCTCCGGTGGAATGATGACAGTTACAAGCTCAGTTCCCATCCCTCTGAGTCCCATCAATTCTTCAAGAACTCGCTTTAGCCGAAGTTTGGCTGCTTGTTTCTCGGAATCGTCTGCTATCAGAACCACCTTGTGGTTCTAGGCGATTGCCAGCGGGTTATCAATCCTTCATGCTGTCCGCTACCACTTTTCCCATCTTCAAAGGGTTTTATTTCTAAAATATAGCGGGCGGGCTTATCAATTGGCGGCACTACCGCTAGCGTGATGAGTCAAGTTGTCATTGTTGCTCTCGGTGGCAGTCTGATGTATGACAATGGAGAAATCGACCAAGACTGGATTGATTCTGCTAGCACGATAATTTCTCAAACTGCTTCATCTGGAACCAAAATTGGTATAGTCATTGGTGGCGGCCATTTAGCTCGCGAAAATATTGCCGCTGCAGGTAAGTCAGGAGTAACTGACACATTTGATCTTGACTTGGTTGGTATTGCCGCAACTCGGTTCAATGCCGCTACATTCGCGGCAGCGTTGAAATCAGCAGGTGTAGATGTTTCAGAAAATGTACCAGAAACAACTGCTAGCGCCACAGAATCTCTGCAAAACCATTCCGTGATAGTAATGGGTGGGACGATACCGGGTCACACAACAGATGCTGTTTCAATAAATCTTGCAGTTGATAGTGGTGCTGAACGATGTACAATAGCAACAAATGTTGATTTTGTTTATGACAAAGCCCCTCAAACGAATCCAGATGCTATCGCATTTGAGGAAATGACATTAGCTGAATTACAATCAATTGTAGGCCCGCCCGAACATCGTGGTGCTGGCCCGAATGTAGTAATTGACCCGATAGGTGTTCAAATTGCTATAGACAATAGTATAG
>CAUZNH010000112.1:0-4623 GCA_963581345.1 Candidatus Thalassarchaeaceae archaeon
CCCCAAACACGAGCTACATCGTACTCTGCACGGTTGTTGAGGCCATCCTCATCTTCATCACCAAATGCATCTGATGCATTTGCAGCATTCAGTAGTGTATCGTAACAATACTCGAATCCATCTGGCATTCCATCGCCATCTGTATCCCAATCTCCTGGTCCATTATTACGTCCATCACCATCCATATCTTCAATGAACCAGTCGAGAGGATTGACGGTACTAGGGAAGGAGTTGAGTAGGGTTGTGAATGGGCCGTCTTTAGTAGGTCCATTAATCACTGCTTTGCCACAAACGACTTCAAGCAGAATTGAACCCATAGCCACTTCTACTTGGTCCCCGACAAGGTCCCCATCACTGTCTTCAGCCAGAGGATTTGTCCCATAACTCTCTTCAGCGAAATTTGCTAAAGTATCTGAATCAAAGTCGAGTACTTGGTCACAAGAGTGTTGTCCAGCGAAGTTCTCCAACGAACCCCAAAGTTCGGAACCATAGGTTTGTTCGAGATTTGCTTCAGATTCAGGGTCGAGAAGCACACAATCCCAGTTACCATCAAGCGGGTCAAAAAGAGTTAAGTCACCTGATTGTGTTACCATGTCAAATGTGTAAAGTGATTCCCACTTATCGTTAAGACCGTCTCCATCGGTATCATTGCGCCGAGGGTCGGTACCTAATTCCATTTCTTCAATATTCACAAGCCCGTCTTTATCAGGGTCGCCAAGAGGTCCATTGTCTGGGTCCGGCCATGTTTCGTCTGACCCGGAATTATCATCTCCAGTATCAGTTTCTGTTTCTGTTATGATATCATCTAATCCAGCGTCACCACTGTCTAATGGGTTTAATCCGGCACTTACTTCGTAGCCATCTGTCATACCATCTCCATCAGTATCTGGGTCATAAGGGTCAGTCCCATAGGTATTTCTTTCAAGCCGATCGCTTAGCCCATCTTCGTCAAAATCATCAGGGTCTTCGTTGTAGAGTGTGTCATCATCTAGAATGTCTGATGCCCCATCTTCGTAATCTATTGCAGTACTCATTATACTGCCTGCGATACTGTATGTTCCTGCTAAGCAGAGGGTCACTGTAATCGCTACCACTGCCCATTGATTGTGTGTTAGTGCCATGTTATTCACCACTGGCCAAGGCCAATTCTCTTTCACGACTTGCCGTACCCCGTTTAAGGTTTAACCGAAAGCGTTTGACTATTGCTCTTGAAGACATTATCCCTAAATGAGGTCATGCAAGGTCATACAGGCTAGAAATCTGTATAATATGTCCGTTATGAGAACAACTCCACTGGAGTTTACATGGGCGGGCTTCAGACCGTTCCCATGCGGCCGAGAGAATGCCTGCTGCGATGGCTGGATGGAACAGTTTTGATAGGTGTAATCTCACACCCCCCTGCTCATCAATTCCCTCAACAGATGTGACTCCACCCAATCCTGTCCTAGTTAGGAAGCGATGACCAACATGTATCCAGTGTTCGGGTTCTGCAATTAACACCATTTGATCTGTATCGAGGAATCTTATCTTACTTGCTTCGGCAAATCCAGACCAGATTTTTTTCCGCTCTGAATCTTGCAAAGTTTCCCAAGTGAACTTTTTAGTTTCCATGTGAGTGGAATCAAGCAGTTGTGGCATGACGCTCTCTTCAAATCTTAGTAACATATCCCGAGCGACCCCCATCATCCGTATACCATCAATGGACCATACTCCATCAAAATCATGATGTGCTAACTCTAGTGGATGCATGCCTTCTGCAACTGGGTCTGAATTTTCATTGTCTCGCCATCTTGGATCAACTTGCATTGCTTTGGGTATATGGCGTTGGTCTAATTCGAGAGTCACAAGACATTCTGCATTTCCATCATCAGTCCAATGGAATCTAAATCTAGATTTAGTCAGGAATTCTTGGGTTGCAGCAGCCCAACCTGCTGATAACGCGGAATGTGCTCGATTATGAATCATCAATTTAGTTTCATTAGATTCCACTTTCATAAGTTCTAATTTTCCTAATCCGCGGATTTCCCAATTTTCATTTATCCATTCAAACCGTTTGGCTAATTTCTTGAAGATTGGATTTGGCATTTCTTCTGAAGAGTTTTTAAGACGATACTCCTCAGATTCTGCAGCTGCATGAGCTATTTTCCTTCCTAATGGGATACCAATCAAATTTTCCAATTCTGACAGCCACATTTCAAATTCGTTGACTGGAATGAAATGATACGGTTCACTACTCTTTTTTCCTTCACATAATAAGCCACAAGTAGTAGGTATGAACTTAGATTTCAGAAGATTGGAGAACCAAGGAGTGTCGTCTTTGGATACTTCATCAATTAGTGGCACGAAGTACTCCTGTGGGCCAACCCAATTTGAAGTTTCTATTCGTAGTTAACAATCTTGTTTCAGCATTAGAGCCTTTCATTTGGCCTGCTTGATTTCAATAATCGCTTTCATTATCATTTTCCCCATGTGAAGGGTTAGGTCTGCTAGAAGGTCTTTTTATCCCTACCGATTCTGAAACAATTGAGTGTCTTGGGATGTGTTTTTTACTCAAATCTGTATTCATTATAGGGATGCGGTCTGAAGATTGGCCCGATTTTTCAGAAGTTATTGTAGAGCGGATATCCCTTCCGCGGTATGCTGCTGGCCCGATTAGCACCTCCAGTGCACGCTGTTGTTTACCCACTGGCTTGGGTCGTTTATTCCACCATTCAACCGGTAGAGGCGAACATCGAGCGAGTGGCTGGGAGAGCAATTGTTTCCGTCTCTTTGAAATGTTGCTGAGCACCCCCATTTTCTGCTTTTTTGGTAATCGGACAACGAGCCATCCCGGCATACCAAGGTCGTAGACTATGCCGTTAATTGTTACTAGTAGTCCAGATAACAACAGATGTGTTCCCACAGGAATTTTTTCTAAATCAAAACCAACCTTAAACCGCTTCAACCTTTTTGCATAGGCAATCATGGCTTTTTGATCACGGTGTCTGATAACTCTACGTTGTTGCTTGCGGAAACGTAAGGCGAAGAAATGAAGGACGATGAGTGAGATGGAAATTGAAACACCAATGACATCACTAGAACTTCTATCATATGCTATTAAACCGATAATTATCCAAGTTGGAAGTAATACTATCCAGTTGAATAATCTCAATACTATTGAAGGAGAGTATATTGGGTTCACTTGCCTTTCTATTGCTTCGTGAGACGCGATAAATATATTCGCGGTGATTGCTTCATCTTCCCCACCTTTTGTTACTAAAGCTGCTACTGGATTAGTCGGCGCTTCGTCAATCCATCGTCGTTTATCTTTAGGATTCGGTTCAATAATTGCTGATTCTAATTGATTAGCAGGTGCAGCAAATCCTAAAATCAACCCTAGTGCTTTAACGCGAGGGTCTTCTGGAGAACTAATTTGTAATTCTTCAAAGATGTCAAGTGCGTCAAACCAATCTCCTGTATCAATCAAACATAACGAAGCAGCAATTCTTGCCTTTGTGCTGTTAGGGTTCCTTCGTATAGACTCAAGGGATAATTGTAACGCCTCATCATGTCTTCTTTCAGCGCGTAATTTTGCAACTGAACTAACCATTGCATGTAGGCTTAAAGGGTCTTTATATATCGAGTCTATAGATGTCGAAGGTTCCCACCTTAACAACCTTTTTTGTAATTCTTGCAAATAATGTATTGCTGAACTATCTTCCCAGTCATAGAAGTCATCATTTTTCACTGATCCATCCCAAGGGTCAAACCATTCCGCTACTAATGAGAGAATTTCGGGCTCGTCATATCCTTCTGGTTGTTCAAGTCCCCGAAGCGCTTCTCTTGCCGCATCCAGTCGTCGAGATGCTATGTGTCCTGCTGCAATTATCATCCTAGCTTCATCATCTTCCCCACCTTGTTGTGCTAGTAATTTTCTGGCTACATCAATTGCTTCTGGCCATAAACCACGCAATGCACATTCAAGCATTCTCGCTCTGCTTTTTTCTAATTGGACAACAAGTTGATTTCCTTTTATTGTATCTGATTGGAATCGCCGTAATGCATCAAGGTCATCACGGAAAGCGGCCTCCTCAACATAATTACGCATCCAGTCACCACCACCGGCAAGAATTGCCCCCTCTCTCCTCTCGTCAGGATTTAGGTCAAATTTGAGATTTTTCATTATATTGAATCGACTAAGGCTGAGGATCCAAGTCAACAAGAAAATTGCTTGTCCTGCTGCAATAAATTGCCATGTCTCAGCAAGTAAAATCTCTTCTGATAATAAGGGGGTTGAGTCGCCGTATGGCATTAAATGACTAAATTCCTTATAAGTTTGGAGAATAATGAGAAGAACGGAATATCCACTAAAGCCAGCAAGGCCAAAGAATAGTACCTTGCCTTGAACATTTACTTCACTACGAATTTCGCGTGCGCGGGCTAGAATAACACCACCGATTCCACCGAATGTTTGCCCGCCAAGGAATAGATTCCTTGTCAATTCAAAAATGAAAGCTAATCCAACGATTGCAACGTTGAGCATAAGATATGAGGCTAAGGTTATTTCAAGAGTTTTTAACGAAATAGCCTTCTGTAGAACAGGATTATTTTCCACATATTGATAAATTTCCCATCCAATGATTC
>CAUZNH010000113.1:0-4593 GCA_963581345.1 Candidatus Thalassarchaeaceae archaeon
GCACCAGAAAATGGTGATGTGGTTGTCACTACGACTGCTGGTGAGGGTTCCGGAGGGGCGATTACTGGTGTTGATTTGACCGCAGCAAATCCTAATCGCACATTCAACGGAAATAACCCTGTGACATGGACAGTAAATGTTGAGAATACTGGCCAAACAAATGAGACAATCCAACTATCTTTTGAGAGTAACTCAACATGTGAATCGGGTATATCCCCATCAGTTGACCCATCTGTGGTGTCAATTGACAGTGGTGAAAGTGAGGTTGTTACTGTTGAAGTCACAGTCCCAGAAGGGACCGAGGCCGGAAGCCACTGCTTCTATCTCAGAGGCGTAGTTACCACACCTGCAACTCCAGAGCAGTCTTCAGATTTCATCAGATTATTCCTTGAGGTTCCAGAGATGAAAGAGTGTAGCGCTTCGTTATCCGTTTCAAGCGCCTCAATTGATCCTGATGAAACCAAGAGTTATTCAGTCACATTCTACAATGAGGGTAATACCGATTGGACAATTGGTTTCTCTGTGAACAGTCAGAAGACTTGGCTAACAGTAGATGGCGGTTCAACTCAATTACTCCCTTATAATAATGGTAATGGGCAGTCAACTTTCCAGTTTGATATTACTCCTGATGATTCACTTCCATCGGGAAGCATAGTCGATTTCACAATCATGGGACTCGATGGTTCATCACAGAAATGTAGTGCATTATTCCAAGTACAATTGGGCCAATCACGAGCCGGAAATATACAGTTAGAATCCTCAAGAATTGACAATATTGAACCGGGGGAAACTCGTTCAGTAGTGGTTACTGCATACAACCTTGGTAATGGACAAGAGACATTCACCATTGGTGTGGGCACCCAAGCGGGATGGGTGGCCCAACTTGATTCAAGTTCCATATCTCTAGAAGGGCGACATTCCTCTGGCTCAAACGGAGGTGTTTTGCTTGATATTACAGCACCTGGAGATGCTTTGGCAACTGATGAACTGACTTTTGATGTAACTCTATTCGCTTCGGATGGTTCACCTTATGCCACAGATATTCTCACTGTCACAGTAGCAGCACACCGCTCAATGAGTGCTGATATGCCAGCCACTGAACAATTTGGAAAGACTGGTGAAACCTCTCGTTTCCCAGTCACTTTTACTAACACAGGAAATATTCAAGATTCATTCTCTCTAAATGTTTGCGACCAGCCTCCATCATCAAATCCTAATCTTTGTGATACTCCAAATTGGCCCGGTCGATTTTCAGATTCATTGGGTTCAGAAATCACCAGCGTTTCATTATCAGCGGGGGCCTCGGTAACAATATTCGCAGAATTTACTGTTATCGGCGAGGATGAGTTTGAATCCGAAAATTTTCAAATTCGTATTAAAAATGTCAATGATGGCACAGTACAAGAGAGATTTGATCTGAGAGTTATTGTTTCAAACCACATCTATCGTATGGGCATGGCACTACAGTCACCCGGAGAAATTCCCGATATGCAGGAGGTTGAATTGCCTCCACTTGGTGAGGTGGAAGTATGGGTAATTATCACTAATGTTGGTACTTCTTCTTACACTGAAGCGGCTATTATTTCAGTAACTGGAATGGAAGCTGAAACCTCTATTGATGTATACTATGACAACGGAACCGTAGTAGATGGCAACATAGAGTTGGAGAAGGATGAATCCATTCTTTTGCGGCTTGTAATCAAGGTAGAAGATGGCGTTGCAAATGGTGTTACTGGATTGATTAAAGTTTCAGCATCTTCAAGCCGCAACGCTGCCGATTTGTCAACTGTCAAAATTTCACTTTCAATTAGGACTAATCATGAGATTGCCTTTGAGGTTGACGGAGATGTTGCATCATCGATAGTTTATGGTGAAATTGCTCGAATTTCAGTCAACATCACTAATGATGGAAATGTAGAGGAAACTATCCGTCTATTGAGTAGTAATCCAGTACGGGGATGGGCTATTGAAATCACTGAAGAAGAGATTTTGCTTGAGCCAGGTGAAACTAGAGCTGTAGAAGTGATTGTTAAGCCTCCAACAAATCTCATGCAACCCGATACATTTGAGTTTACATTGACTGCAGAACCAGTATCTTCCCCTGTATCTGCTCAGCCAATTGACCTCTCTGTTACAGCCTCTCCTCCAACTGGATTATTTGGTGGCGGCGGGAACTTGCAAGTGATTGGTTTAGCATTCCTAGGATTGCTGGTTTTTGGCGCAATTATATCGTCAATCCGGGCCCGTAGAATTGAATAATTCAGTGGAATAATTGCCCATTTTAGCCCTGAGTGAACGATGTTACTTGGGAGTATAATGGAATTATACAGTCTCCCAAATTCTTTGATTTTACTTGGTTTAAGCCCCTACGGGGCTATCCGGAATTTGGTTATGCTTATGTGGTCCATGCAAGTCGAGAAAACCAACGAACAGTGGTTCGAGGGTGTGTTGGATAGTTGGTAGTTGAAAGTGTACCTGGTGCTTACCTCGGACTTGCGATAATGACAATAGTTGGTTTCGGATTTCCATTTGGGGCGTTTTTGACTTCAAGATTTCTTCGTCCAACACCAGATCCAAGCAATCCAAACAAACTAAGTTCAATACTTTTAGATGGACTTGAAGCAGACCATACACTATATTCTCGAGGTGACTCAACTTATGAGTGTGGTGCGAATCCAATTGGCGATGCAATGATTGATTTCCATTTCCAGTATTACTGGTATGCAATCATTTTCTTAGTGTTTGATATTGCTTTTATGTTCTTAGCATTTGGTGGTTTATTATCCATCAATGCACAGCCAAATGCACCAGACACAATTGAGTTGGCACTCAGCGGTTTAGTCACAGTCGGCTTTTTCCTAGTATTGATGTCGCTTGGGGTTTGGTATGCATTCCGCAAACGAGGCAGGATTTACATCTGAGGTGACCAAATGACAGATGAAGAACAGAGTTACTCAGTATTCAACAGCCAAGCACTAATTGATACCGTTGGGGATAGCGCCAGTGCTGGATTAGAGGCAAGTCGCATAAAGAAATTCATCAGCGTTCTAGGTGGTCGTTTCTTCAACTGGGGACAAAGAAAGTCATTGTTCCCCCTCCATCTTGGAATCAAATGCTGTGCATTAGAGATGGCTGCTGCTGGTGGTTCAAGATTTGACGCAGAGCGATTTGGAGTATTCTTCCGTTCTTCTCCTCGTCAATGCGATGTTCTTATTGTGAACGGCCCTATTTCCAAGAAATTTGCTGACCCAATTGTCCGGTTGTGGGAACAGATGCCCGAACCAAAGTGGTGTATTGCTATGGGAGAGTGTGCTATTTCCGGAGGGCCATATTATCAATCCTACAACATTCTTGAAGGTGTAGACACTATCATTCCCGTTGACGTTTACATTCCAGGTTGTCCACCTCGTCCTGAGGCTTTGATTGATGGCTTCCAACATTTACGTAAGAAAATCATGAGGATTGGTACAACGCCAAGTACGACTAGAGACGATGATGCTCCAATCATTGTTGGCGATCAGTGAATAAGGAGGGGGTATACTGTGGGAATGAAGATTAAAGCAGAATACGCTGAAGAGTCAGCTCAACAGGTTGTTGATGCAGCAGAGACTCGCTGGAGTGGTACAAGTTTGCATGCTGAAGTACGCCATCATAAGAGTGGAATGAAGCGGCCATATGTGTTCATTAATTGCCCCAAAAATCACTGGCGTTCAGTCGCAAAATGGCTACGTTTTGAGATGAGTGTTGACCACTGTTCAATGATTACAGGGACTCACTGGCCAGAAGGTCCTGATGAGAAGAAATGGGAAATTGTTGCCCATTTAATGCGTATGAATGTCATCAACCCACCTGAACGTGGTGGCTGGACTGAACAAGTAATCCGCGATCCTGCTATTTTACAGAATGATGATGTGCCGATGGAATTTGAAATCAGCATCTCAATCCCAGATACAAGGAGACCTTCAGTCCCGTCGGTCCAAGAAGTATGGATGGGTGCTGATTGGAATGAAAAAGAGACTTGGGATTTAGTTGGGATAGAGTTTGATGGCCATGAAGGCATGCGTAGAGTATTGCTACCTCATGATACACCAGTTGGATATCACCCTCTACAAAGGGAACATAAAATTCGCTACCATGATGCTGAAATCATGTATGATGATATGCAGGGCTTTGGACGTAAACCGGCCGATGATGGCAAGGTAAAGTGAGGTGGTAATATGGCAGAAATGTGGATATCAATGGGGCCTCAACACCCTATGACCCATGGGCTTTGGACTCTCAAAGTCAAGGTTGATGGTGAAACTGTTGTAGATACCATTCCTGACCTTGGTTACATTCACCGAGGTGTTGAGAAAATCTGTGAGTCACGAGATTTCACCAAGATTACAACCTACTGTGACCGACTTTGTTATGCAAGCGCAAATACTTGGGCACATTCCTACATTTATTCAGCGGAGGATTTGTTGGAAGTTGAAGTCCCAGCCCGCGCTGAGCACATCAGAGTCATTGCAGTTGAATTGCAACGGATTGCTAGTCATTTGATGTGGCTCGGGGCGTTCTGTCCAGATATTGGTAATTTAACCGCCTTCGTTT
>CAUZNH010000114.1:0-4570 GCA_963581345.1 Candidatus Thalassarchaeaceae archaeon
GAGATACCTTGCTGGAAACCAATCCACAAGTATGCAACCATTAGTGAGGTCATAGTTCGGAATGCAACAAGGTCACAAGGTGAAAACGGGTCTTCACGGAATCTACGAATACAGAAGGTTGAACCTTTGGTTGAAATTTCATAACCCAACTTCATGACAATTCTTGAACCATCCATCAGGGTTGCGTCAAGCAACGGTTCTGCAACAGATATGTGTTTACCACAACGTTGTGCCAACTTGATAACAAATGATTCTAATTCATTATCAGTAGGCCATAATATTGATGTCTCTACCGACTCAAACTTTCGATGGTAAGCGAAAATAGGAATTCCTGTGCCATCTAAAGATACGTCCTCAACATTTGCATCATTCATCAGAACATCCATGCGGCCATAACCAATCAAATCACGCTTCAAGTAGTAAAAAATCTTGGAGCGGGACTTCTTTGTGATTTTCATCCCATAGGACTTGATGATTTGGTCCATTGCCGCTCGCAAATAACCCTCTGGATCAGTATCAATTTCCTCAATATCCGCCGTAAGAGACCGAACAAAAATATCCATTATTTCTTCAAAATAGGTCTGTTCCTTCTTGTTTAGTGGTGGCTCAATCGCTTGGTACATAATATTCAATGTCCTAAGATCACGAACAATCCTAGCAAACGAATGAGGTGGAGACACTGGGTACTTATCAAGTTCCTCATATTGTTGCTGCTGGCGCTTTTTACGTTGGCGTTGTGGTCGACCACGTCCTTTTCGTGCCATGTCCAAACCTCCGTCTCCGCTTATGCGACCGTTGTCTTTTCACTATAACCTTTGGTTATAGGAAATGGCTTGGCAATTGAACTATCGTATTATTGGTAATTGTACAACACGGAATATCAAAAATTCGCTGTATTAACTATGCAATAATAATAATCAATTTTCAAATGGTCTTCGACCCCATCTTCTGTTGAGCATCATCAGGAATGCAATACCAAGAATTATCAATCCTGCACTGACACCTAGAATTCCACGTAATCCTCTACCAGCAACATTCTCCTCAACTAATACTGAAGTGGTTGCATTCAACCCCTCCTCTGAAACCATCTGACCCCAGTTTTCGTAAATTGTCATATCACCTTGAGTGAATGAAATGAGGAATAAAGCAAGAAGAGGAATGATTGTACCAATGTAGAACCACGCCATAATTGAAATGTCAAAAATTGCCTTATTAGGACGGGGACCCATCAATAACGCTGTTAGACTAACAATGTAAATTGAATTAGCAATCATCACTATGAGAGCAGCTGGTAATGCCCATAATTGGTCTAGCAGCATTGCCATTACAAACAAGAAAATTACTGATATCCAAGTAGTGATCAAAAAGTATACGACGATTTTCGCTCGTAATAATTGTGGTAGGGCAACAGGAAATCCATTGAGGTAGTCTGGTGAATCCATCCCATTTAACCAAGAGTAAAATTGGAACCCAAAAAAACCGAGAAACGGTGCGTACGAAAGTAGATTGAAGGGGATTGGGAATGATGCGAAATCAACTAACCAAGCCAATAATAAAAGGAAAAGAAGAGGGACGCTGTATGAGATTAGCATCTTTACTAATGTATTTGAACGCCACAAATCAACCAAATCTTTAGCCACTAATAAACGCAATATTCCGTTACCAAGGAACGGAAGTTTCTCCCAAATTGGTGTGAATAGTTCGCTCTTTGAAGTAACATGAACTTCAAAATCATCCGGAACTAAATGAGCACCAATGTATGCGAGCAAAAATGAGAAAGGAATTGTTACTAAGGGAATCCAATGTTGATGTGAATATTGGTACAACATACCAGGAATCAAAAATTTAATGTCAACAATTTGCAACGCACCAAGTAATCCAATTGAAATCCCAATTGCCGGAATAGCATACGACCATTTCCCCCCCTTACTAAAAAGTGCAGAAGCGATAAACGAAAGCGCCAAACCTTCAGTTAATGTGGTGGTCAAGGCAAACAGTACAACTGGAAGTGAAGCCCATTCAAGTGGTGTTGAAAGCCCCGCATATTGCTCAAGTAAAATTCCCCCACCCATGCCAATAACTGCAGGAACTAGAAGCATCAATACGTAGTAGGATACCTCCTTTGAATAGTATGCAAAGTAATTGGTTACCAAGTCAAGCGGTTGTACTGCAGGGATTGCAAGCAGGTAATTTTTCCCACCTGCTCGTTGGGAAACCATGACTCTACCAATGAAAGCAAAGGAGCCCATTGATAACGAAAATGCAAAGATTCCACCATGCATGTATAATTTCAGTTGGTCCCAAGAAAATGCTTGATTATCCGAATCAGCTGAAACCAAAACTTCACCAGTAAGATATCTCAATCCAACTGTCAAAATCAGTGACAAGAAGGCTAACATTACCGGAAAAAGTGCAATATGTCGCTTTTTAGCAAAATCAATATTTTGACGCCATTCTTCCTTAAACATCATTCTAAAAGTAACCCAAAAAGAATCTGCAAGTAGAGGTGGGCGATAATTAGTGAGCACTCTCACTCCTCCTCACTACCTTCTAACTCCTCAATGTCGACAAATGATGCGCCGACTAGTCTTATGAATACATCTTCAAGAGTTTCATCATCATTGTTTTTCAACTCATCAATGGTTCCTGAAGCTAGCACATGTCCACGGTCAATAACAGCCACTCTTGTACACACTCTCTCAGCAACTTCGAGGATATGGGTGCAGAGAAATATAGTACCACCATCAGCAACTATTTCCATCAATAAATTACGACACTTTCGTTGGTAAATTGGGTCAAGGTTGACGAAGGGTTCGTCTAAAAAAAGTAATTTGGGGTTGTGGATGAAAGCACCTGCAAGCATCACTTTTTGGCGCTGACCTTTTGACAAATCCTTGCATAGAGTGTTTCGCTTGTCCGGAATACCAAACCAATCTAACCAATAAGTAACCTTTTCGGGAATTTCATCTAAACTTCTAAGCCGGGCCACAAATTCAAGATATTCTGCGGCTGTGAGAAATGAAGGCGGGCTTTCAGATTCGGGTACAATCCCAATATTAGCCTTCACCATTCGAGGGTCTGCTCTTACATTGATTCCTAAAACCCTAGCACCACCCATGGTGGGTCTTAGTTGACCTGTTAACAACTTAATAAAAGTGGATTTACCAGCCCCATTAGGCCCGAAAACTCCGAAAAATTCCCCCGCAGCCACCTTAACATTTAATGGATGAAGAGCGACAAAATCGCCAAATGCCTTTCCAAGGTCCTTTGCTTCAACTAGTGGTATATCGCTTTGTGACAAAATCAAACCCTCCGCTCAGATACCCTTCCATTCAGGGTTCTCTCGATTAAGAAATGCATTTACGCCTATCTCCATATCTTCAGTATCAAATAGTGCGCAGAATAAGTCTCTTTCAAATTCTAAACCTTCTGCCATTCCGTGTTCTAGTGCACCTCTTACGGCTTCTTTAGCCGACTTGATTGTTAGTGGTGATTTTGTTGCCAAAGTTGTCGCTAGTTGCATTGTTGTGTTGTGCAGTTCTTCTGGTTCACAAATACGATTTACAAGGCCGATTCGATATGCTTCTGTGGCTGACACCATCTCACCTGTCATCACCATTTCAATTGCCTTCCCGTAGCCCAACAATCGGGCTAAACGCTGTGTTGCTCCACCTCCGGGTATCAATCCAAGATTGATTTCAGGAGTGCCGAAATTAGAACGAGTTGAAGCGATGCGTAAATCGCATGAAAGAGCGATTTCACTGCCACCACCTAATGCGAATCCATCAATTGAGGCGATAGTTGGTATGGAGAGATTCCATATCGCTTCCCAAGCGTTATCCTCAAAATTTGCCCGGATATCTTTTGATTTCTTACCAGCAAATTCTGTAATATCTGCACCAGCCACAAAAGCTGGTGGTTTTTGTCGCTTGCCTTCCTCAGCAGGTTCTGGACTAGCGCCACGAATAACGACAACTCTGACATCAGCATCCTCTTCAGCAACTTTGCAAGCGGCTTTCAATTCAGCAACAACTTCATTGTTTAATGCATTCAACTTGTTTGGTCTATTGATTGTCCAAACTTCAACTACACCACCAGAAGGAAATGATTCTTCAACAGGAACTCGGTCAATAATGAGGGATTCTGACATCTTATCACCCAATTTCATCTCTCATAGCATCTAACTTTGATTGGCTAACTTTTGGAGGTGGAGGCATAGGTAACCCATCAGGAGGAGGCGGGAGTGGGAGTCCTTCAGGAGGAGGCGGTAATTCATCAAGTTCCACCTCAACCTCCTCTTCAAATTCACTAGCAGCAACAAATCCTGTATCAAGAGGAATTCTCATCTTGAGAATCCGAGCATTATCTACTCGAACATATGTTGCACCATATGGATGACCAGGCTCAACTTGTTCTGGCTCATTTAGGACTGTTAACCCGTGCCCTGGTTTAGCAAGGGTTGCTAACAGATCTTCACCATCATCTTGCTTAGACCACATACGAGCGGCAGAAGCACGAATCTCGGCCAACTGGCCACGCCTGCGCATCTCAATTCGAGCCTTGATTTCTG
>CAUZNH010000115.1:0-4497 GCA_963581345.1 Candidatus Thalassarchaeaceae archaeon
ACACTACTGGGAGTATCAGCATTTAGGAGCCGTAGGCGTGACCGCAGAAATACGCGCTCAAATTGGCGAGATGAAGGTGACTGGAGTAGTGAACTTGATACTCAAAAGAAGAAGTCAAAGAAAGGGATATCGGAAGCAAGCGCCGAAACGGCGTATGCCGAAGTTCATTCTATGGATATGTCTTTGACACCACAATCATCAGTTGATGTCAGCGATTTAGATTTGGCACCTAGTGACCCGACTCCCGATTCAGCTCCTAGTGGTGCTCTTGAGCCATTAGGTGACATTGGTTATGACCCTTCAGAGGAGAAAGCGAAGAGTGATGAATTCACCATCGGAGATTTAATTGATGGGCTACTGTAGAATTTTCTAACAATATCTGTTTTAGAGAGGGGCCCTGTGCCAACAACATGGAAGCGGCTCTCGATAGGTACTGGCTTTCAGGCGACCCTGCATGGCGGCCCCTAAGTGAGGGCAAACCGCCATCAGATTGGGTTGATGCTGAAATTGACCCACCCGAAGGGTGGTCATCATGGCGTCGACAAAGACTCCAACCAATGGCTGCAAGATTCGTATTTGGCCCAGCTTGGTCAATCTGGTTATTGATTGCTTCAACATTTCCACTTATTTTTCCTGGCAATACTCCTGATGACCAAACAGTTGCTTCTCTGTGTTTCTTCTCAGCATTTATCTTGTTACTAATTTCTGCTACTAGAATTGCTACTTCTATGCCTGATGGCGATGGGGTTGAGTTGTTCAAATGGCTGTGGTTTGGCGATGGTTCTGCAAATCTCTCAAGGACAGTTGGAATACCTGTTCTGGGGGCTTTGGCATTCGTTGCTCATATTGTGATAGATGCTAGAATAGGATGGTTCTCTTACACCTTGTTTCTAGCCCTTTGGTACCACATTACTTTCCGTGTGGCAAATACACTAATGGCTCCATCAGGCCGCTGGATAATCCCCTTAACGAGTGAATATGATGACTCAGGTATTGATGATTCTTGGCAGGTGGTTGCACGCGGGTTTCGAGGCGGCCGCCTTGCTTTCAAACAATTGAGTGGAGGTCGCAAATTAGAGTTACATGGAGTAAACCGTGGAGGTGAGAAATTTTTAGCACTTCATTTCCGCCATCCATCAAGTCTTCTTTTTGACCCGTTTGTTGATGAAAGTAAAATTGGTATGATTCAGAAATTTGGTTTGGGGATGTGTGGACCTCGCTTGGAAGGTGTTCAGAAGGAATTAGTAAAGCCCCCAATTGAATTAGTTGCAGGTAGTTGGCCTACTCGATTCAATTATCCTGAAGAAGAGGAATAATTTAGAACTATGAATTCTGCCTAATGTCGTGCCGAAAAATTTTAGATTAGATTCCTCAGGACTTTTGAGGTTGAAAATAGCCCAAATTGAGAACCCACATTTGCAACCGGAATGGGTTTCGGCTGCTGACCATTTAGATAATCTACCGGTCTTAAGCGAAATTAGTCATCTATCAATCCCTTTACAAGGCAGAATTCTTAGATTAAGTGCACACCTTTCTGCGTCTCGGCCTGGTTCAGGACCTTGGTGTGCACGGGGGATTGTTGCGGCTAGTTCACAAGGGTGTACTGGGCTTTCCCTTTCACTAATTGACTCGTGGTTTTCCAAACATTGGTCCTCTGTTCAAGAGGCTAGAGCAAAGATGGTAACACGTAGTTATTGGCATCGATTGAAAAGTGGTGTGTTGCAGAGCAGAGAAATTTCACCGGGAGTCCTTGACTGCTCTGATATTCCTGCACCTATTACTCCTTCAATTATACGCCATAGAAACTGGCTTCGGCAAAGTAAAGATTGGGTGGTATTAAGCGGCGGTGATCACCTTTCAACAGGTTATTGGGTTTGGCACTTTGATGAATCAGGAATAGGCACTGTATTGCAGAAAAAAGTGGGACGAAATCGCCTCACAGAATTGTATGATGAAATCGGCATCCATTTGAACCAGCCGCGAGTCGAGAGGATTGATGGACATCTGCATAGTGCTCGGTAGCAAGTCGGACTTGCCAATATCAGACAAGTGTACTGCAGTTCTTGAACAGTTCAATATTGTTCATGAAGTAAGAGTTGCAAGTGCACACCGTGCGCCAAAATATCTTGAAGCCGTGGTTGAAGATGCGATTGCAGATGGCTGTAAGATTTTCATTGGAATGGCAGGTATGGCCGCAGCATTACCAGGGGTAGTTGCATCAATGACGACTCAACCAGTTATTGGCGTTCCAGTTGGAGGCAAAGTTCCCCTTGATAGCCTCTTATCAATTGTTCAGATGCCACCAGGAATGCCCGTAGCAACAGTTGGGGTTGACAGAGGTGACAACGCTGCGGTTCTTGCTGTTCAAATGTTGTCCATTTCAAACCAAGAATTGGCTGGAAGATTTGCAATTTGGCGCAAAGAAAAGACTGACAAAGTAATTGCAGATGATGAATCATTAAGAGAGTGAATCTAATGATTGGCGCTGCTAATTTGATTGATGAAGCGATTGAGATTTTGAAAGACAAAATTGATGATATCGCTATTATCGCTTGCTCCGGTGGGATTGATTCCTCGGTTGCAGCAACTCTTGCCAACCGTGCTGTTGGCGGTCTTCTCCATTGCGTTTATGTTGACACTGGTTTGATGCGTAAAAATGAGACAGAAGATGTTCAAAGAGTACTCTCAGAACTTGGATTAAAACTGACTACTGTTCACGCTGCAGACCGCTATTTCGAGGCATTAAAAGGGGTCACAGACCCCGAAAGAAAACGTAAAATAATTGGCGAATTATTCATCAGGATTTTTGAAGATGAGCAGAAAAAAGTCGGGGCAAAATACCTCGTTCAAGGTACCATTGCCCCCGATTGGATAGAGTCTGGTGGTGGAGTTAGAGATGTCATCAAATCACACCACAATGTTGGCGGATTACCAGATGATGTTGATTTGGAAATCGTTGAACCTCTCCGTGATTGTTACAAAGATGAAGTCCGAGAAATGGCTCGTGAATTGGGTATTCCATCTTCCGAGAGGCAACCATTCCCCGGCCCCGGTCTAGCAGTTCGTGTGCTTGGTGAGGTGACCCCAGAAAGGGTTGAAGTTTGCCGTGAAGCCTGTGCGATAGTTGAAGAAGAACTTGAAGCAGCGGCGTCAGAAGGTAAGATGGAACTTCCATGGCAGTACTTTGCGGCATTACTTCCAGTTCGCTCAGTAGGCGTCCACGGTGATGTTAGGGTTCATGGCGAGACAGTGGTGATTCGTGCAGTAGCAAGTTTTGATGGGATGAGTGCGCGTTACTCGCTGATACCTCATGAGGTTCTTGAGAAGATTAGCATACGTGTTACTAACACCCTGAAAGGGGACATAAATCGTGTTGTTTACGATGTTACTCACAAACCACCTGGGACTATTGAGTGGGAATGATTTCAGCTCACATTCAAGGCTGACTTAGTGATTTGTCAGTTTTAGAATGTGCCTGTGTAGCCACATCAATGTTTTTCATGATGCGATTCATTGATGAGGGGGTGGTCGGTGGGCCGCCCTGTTGCCGTGTTAGCTTAGCTGGTGGAGCGGCGGACTGTTAATCCGCAGGTCGCAGGTTCAAACCCTGCACACGGCGCCAATTATTGTATGTCGAAATTGCCGTGTGTTGTGCTTTAACCACATGTTCAAATCGCATTTATTTCGGCGTAAATCCAATCGGATATCATCTGTTGTTAGACCAAATATAATTCAGGTTAGTATAATTCATATTGCAAATCATTCGCCCCTAAGGGGCGGGCTTCTGTTCTTGGCATGGGTTCAAGTATCGGTCTTAACTCCCCGAAGTCATGTACTTGGCTAAAGAAGAAGGGGCTAGAACACAGATTAGAAGTCTATTTCTTGCTTGTTTGATGTTACTTGGAGCACTTGCAACCGGTGTCCCAAACGCTACAGCACTCACTGGAAATGAGATTGTTGGTGTGACAAGTGTGACAAACAATTCGGCATATATTTCTGTTAGTAATCTTGATTCTAGTGACACCTATTATTGGTTTGCATCCATTTATTCACCCAATGGTTCTCTCTATGACGGTGATTATGGCTATATTTCAGGATTAGGTGGTGCAGGTACAATCAATTATGGGATTAATTGGACTACACCTGCCGTTGCTGGGAATTATACAATTGATGGCGAATTAACAGATGGTTCAGGTAATTCATTAGCCAATGACGCCCAATACTTCACGATAGGAGGTGGTGGTAGCGGGACAGTCATCAACGGTTCCCAGAATGATGCTGGTTCTGGTGGTGATGCTGGAGATAATGCTACAGCAGCATACAATTTGACAGTCACTTCAGGTTCCACTTACGCAGGTTATGTTAACCAAACTGATGTAAACGATTGGTATCGTATTCTCGTTCCAACTGGAAAGGGCATTACTGCAAGTATGAGCTTCAATGGGGTCACGAATGGTACCAATGATCTCGATCTTTACTTGATAGATTCCAATCTTA
>CAUZNH010000116.1:0-4486 GCA_963581345.1 Candidatus Thalassarchaeaceae archaeon
CCACCTAACTCACAATCAGTACGGCACTGCACTCCATCTGACCATCCTGAAAGGGTTAATTCATCTACGTCGACAAATGCCCATGTAATTGCTAATCCAAATGATGATGTGTCTGAATAAAGATAATCGCGGGAAATGCTTGTTGTGTCAAAAGTGTGCTTTCCACTAATCAATTCCAAACCGTTTGAAGTTGAGTCTGTAGTCAATGTTGAATCATTCCAAAATGTATCTACTCCTGAAAAATAACCTAAATTTGAGGTTGATGTGAAAGTGGAGGATTTCGCTTCAAATCTGCTTGTTCCACTTATATCAAAAACTGACCCGCTGGTTGAAATTGAACTATCTTCAATAACTTGCAATCCGCTTCCAGTAAATCTCAATCCACTATCAAAGCCATTGAGTGTTGAATTGCTGAGAGTGAAGGAGCCGGAGCTATCAGCCGCTACCATCCAACCGTTAGCACCACTACCATTGATGACGAAATTGTCAAAACTGATATCACCCATACTGCTACCAACAACCAAACGGTCGAGATTTTCACCTACAACGTCATCAATCTCTAATCCATCACTGTTAATCGCATCTAGCAACAAACTTGAATCATCTACTCGCATTGAATCAACAGTAAATGAAGATATTCCGCGACTGAGAACCGCAATTGAAACATTGTCTATATCAATATTAGAAGCGCCACCATTTGAACCATCAAAAATTAACAGTCCAATACCAGATTGAGAAACTTCCAAGCCATCTAGTGAGAGCGACCCACCATTTTCAACACCATTACCTGAAGCCGAAACTGAAACAGACTCAGCTGACACACTACCACCCTGAAGAACAGAGAGGCAGGTAAAGTCTACATTTGCACAACTCAGACCAGTGATTGAAGCACTACCACTTACATCAGCACCGATAAACGAATACTCAACCGTGGTGTTGTCAAAAGTTGCTGAACCTGCAATATCAAAGATTGTCCGACCTCTAGACACTGTCACCCAAGAAGCATCAATATCACCGCTTGATGAGACGAGGAAACCATCCCACCATCCAGTATTGCTGTTCAATCCGACTGAATTATTGTTATTCGTAATTGAAACAGGATTAGTTTCTGTACCCAAAATATCTACCGTGCCATCAACTGTAATGAGGTAGTCACCTGTTACTGTAATCTGTGTTCCAGCCTCAATAGTCAAGGTTCTAGACGCTGTGATTAGAACATTATCATCAATTGTAACCGAACCAGACCAATGCGTATCCGCTGAAATGACTGTTGCTTCTGTAGTAATAGGAAATACTGCAAAAAATGAAGTTATCATCAATAAAGTCAGAGTCATTGCTCTCACTGAACTACCGCTCATGTATCTGCGATGAGGTGCACCCCCTTCAATCTCTTCGGCTCACCGTCTTTTCGCCTTTTAGCGAATTTAGATTACTACTCTAACTTCTTTGAAGGGTACACTACCCATGGGTGTGATGAACCTTAAATCAACAGATAATCGGAACACAGATGCAAATCTGGTGGGCCCGTCCGGATTTGAACCGGAGTCTAACGGCCCCCAGCCGTCAAGTATTGGCCAAGCTAACCTACGGGCCCGGTCCTCATTCAGGGTTTACGGAAAACAGTGAATGGTGCGACTTCGTCAATTAGTTCTACATGTGAAACAAACATTCTGCGACAGCAGTATCTCTCCACACCAAGTTCATTCAGAACCTCACTGGCATCTTCACCATTATCTATTCTTAGCTTGTAATCAGGCCAATGTTGGCCGATAACATTTCCACAACTGAAACATCTTACTGGAATTAACATATTTTTTCACCTCATCTATACGACTTCTGCCACTTCTTGCGAGCACCACGACCTTGTTGGTGTTTTGGCTCTTTGCGCCTTGGATCATTGACTAACAAACTGCGGTCAAATCGCAAGAACTCGTCTCGAAGTTCCTCATCATCTCCTTCAGCGCCGCCATTGTACTTCACCAAGCCACGTGCGATTGCAGTGCGGATTGCGTCAACTTGACCCATCACACCGCCACCAATTGTGTTGACATTGATATCGACATTGCCTTTGCCAGATTCTTCACCTATTCGCTTCATTGCTTCAGCGATAACCAAAGGTTCCATCGCCTTACGACGACCAAGTTCTGGTTCAAAAATTTCAATTGGTTTACTGTTAACACGGACTCGGCCTTTACCTGGCTTTACAGTCGCCCGAGCAATTGCAGTCTTGCGCTTACCGCTAGTTTCTACTGATAACTTCTTTTTTCTTGCCATCAAAAGTCACCTCCAACTCGTCCTACAGGAGCACCTAGATTCTCTGATACCTTGCCTAATCGCACATACCTCTGAGGTAGTGGTCTAGTCAATTTGGCCATATCTCCTCTCTCATGACCTTCGGGGAGTTCCCCTGTCACAAGATGCTTAGGGCAGCCAATTAGCACGTGCAAGTTGCGCAGAGCAGCACGTCCACTACTCTTTTTCTGGTAAGGAAGCATTCCTCGCACAGTTCTCTTTAGAATCTTATCAGGCATACGTGGGAAGAACGGACCCTTTCGGGCGTGGTTCAACTCGTACTTCTTTCGGTAGGTTGCAAAAACCGCCTTCTTGGAGCCAGATACAACCGCACTCTCAGCATTGGTAATGATTACCATATCTAGAGTACCATCCTTTTGGCCGTTAAGAAGAATCTTTGCTACATGGCTAGCCAAACGGCCAATTACCATGTCAGTAGCGTCAAAAACGTAGGTTGTTGCCTCCTCATCCAAGGATAAACACCCCCGTTCCTTTTGGATTCTTATCCATTAGTTCAGCGATCGTCATTGTTTTGCCGCCAGCAGCCTCGATTTTTTCCCGTGCTTGAGCACTGAAGCTGAATGCGGCTACAGTCTGCTTCCCACTAACCTCGCCACTACCAAGCAGTTTGCCTGGAATGAGAACAAATTTCTCATCTGCTGCGTGCCTGCTTAGGCGACTTAGGTTGGGTTGCGACCAATTGCTGCGGCTCCTCTCAAGCCGCAACGCCACATCTCGCCACAATGCTGCACCGGTGTTTCGAGACTGAACCTTTAGCTGATCAATTAGATCAATCAGGGCTTCATTCGTCTTCACTTTTTGTGCACTCATAGTAACTCCCTCGATGTATTGGGCAACCCGGCGACCAACCAACCCGTTAAGAACCCACCGCGCTGGTTTGGTTAGGCCCCTATGGGGCCGATTGTCAATATATATCTGAAACACTTGGGGAAATGATTGAAACATATGGCCGGAATCGGAGAACGATTGAAATGGCAGACTGGCGCGAAATCATCAACGATGCACTAGCGGATGGAGATGCAGATCCCATCACCTTATTCCGCAAATATGAGGAGGCTTGCGAAGCCGCAATTAAGGAGGCTCAGAGTCGTTTAGATGACTCATGGACAGAACCAAGCCAAATGATGGAAACAGTCTATGGTGCGATGGTTGCATACTCCAACCAAGTGCTAGCAAGGCGCACGGCAGAAGATGTTGAGGCAGGTAGTTTAGACCACGCATTTCGCACTGGGCAAGCGTACGGAGTTTCATGTGTTTTGAACCACATTATTGACCGCCTAAGAGACCCTTCCAAGACTAGCCAACTCGCCGCGCTTGACGCGTTTAGTGACAAAATGCATGATGACTTGCTCAGCGATGTCAATGACATCGGATTAACTATTGAATTATTAGATGCAAAAGGACGAGTCCTCACCGACTGAAAGCCTTCGCAAGCCTCCGATGTATCATGTCTCTTGGAGGATTGTAGATGGGGGAAATGTTGCATAGGTTGCATGTTTCTCCCTATCCACCAGAAGAAGAGATTGCCAACGCCATCACCCATGGGCTGGGCGTTATCCTTGCTGGAGTGGGCTCTTACTTCCTCTTGATTGAGGCGAATCTGACAGACGACCCGTGGAAACTATGGTCGAGCGTGGTGTTCGGCCTGTGCATGATTACTTGCTACCTCTTCTCTACCCTGTATCATGCCTCTACTAATCTTGAATTTAAGCATAAGATGAGAATTGCAGACCACATTGGGATTTATCTGCTGATTGCTGGTTCCTATACCCCCTTCGTCCTGGTGAGCCTGCATGGTTGGGTTGGTTGGACTTACTTCGTCCTCATATGGGGTTGCGCTATAGTTGGAATCACTCTCAGAATCGTGAATATGCGGGTTCCCAACTATGTCTCAGCTGGACCTTATCTCATCATGGGGTGGCTGGCCGTTATTGGGGTTAAACCACTGTTTGACTCGATGGGAGGGGGTGGTTTGGGCCTAGTTCTACTCGGCGGTATTTTCTACTCAATTGGGGTTGGGTTCTACTTTTGGGAGAGGGTCCCATTCAACCATGCCATCTGGCATCTGTTCGTGCTCGCTGGAAGTATCACCCATTACTTCGCAGTTTTGTTAAAGGTCATCCCTAATTGAAAGGCATTCTTCAAAAAGTCGCATGGGTACCCATGCGACTAC
>CAUZNH010000117.1:0-4435 GCA_963581345.1 Candidatus Thalassarchaeaceae archaeon
AGAGCATGGAGAATTTATCCTTCAACGAATTGTAGATGGGCGCGGTGGTCAATTTAACATCAATCTTCAATTTACTGATCTTCCAGATGAATGCTACAAGGACCCTGCAAAAATTTCTGTTAAAGATCTTGGGAAATTGATATGGTTCGATTCCATTCCATCTGAAATATTTTCTATTAGGCCATGGCATAAAATTGCGGCTTGGCGTTGTTTATCTTGCCAAACAATCACTTTGAAAGAAAATAAAGTAGGGGTATCCATTTCACGGCCATTATTTTGTGAGAATAATAACGGAGGTTGCGGTGCGATTAATGAAGAATTATTAACCGATGTTATGCTAATATATGAATATGAATCGCCAAATAAAAAGAAGTTAACTACCTTTGAACTAGTCCCGTATTATGGTACACTTCTAGATTACCGACCACTTAGATTGATTGATGCTAGCATGATATCGCCTAAATTCAAAGGTTTGAAGAGTAAGGGCAAGCATTCTATTTTTTCCATTGCTATTGGGCCAATAGCTCATGTAATGAAGTCTCACATTATGGCTCGAGTCACGGGCAAGATAAATATTAGCGAAGATGGAAAATCATTTGAATTTGAAATTCTTGGGGTAAGAAAAGTTCCTGATGAAAGGAAGGATGAGATATTATCAGATGGGGCTGAACAGAGTTCCGTTACAAATGCAAATGAAGAGGAATGAATGGGTACCCTTCACTTAGGCGAAAGAGAAACGCCAATTTCAACAATTGAGTCTATCAGATCATCTATGACCTTTTCATCCACTCTTGGATTAGCGATTACAGCGCGTAGAATTGGTCTTCCGTCTATTTGTGAAGATGACACCATGAAACGACCGCTAGAAATCAATTGTTTTCGAATCCCCGCGGTGATTGAATCTTGCTGTGATTCATTCAATCTATAGCCACTGTAACGAATACATACATTTGTCATTGAAGGTTCAACGACTAGTTCAAGGCGTGTGTGTTCCTTTACTTTAGTAGCTAGATAATCAGCTAGAGAGAAGAATCTCTCAATTTGAGATGCCCAACCTTCATTGCCTTTTGCCCGCCAAGCAAGCCATAGTTTGAGGGCGTCAACTCGCCTCCCACACTGCAAACTCATATGTCCTAAATCATAATCTTCAGAATCACCTAATAGGAGATAATGTGCTTTCTCAGTATGCACACAAACCTTCCTCAAAGTACCACTGTTTTTGACAAGGAAAACCGAACAACACAGGTGGGTTCCCATCATTTTGTGTGGGTCCCAACAGATAGAGTCTGCGAGGTCTATCCCATTCAGAAGAGAGCGTGTTTTTGGTGAAAGAAGGGTAGCACCTCCCCAAGCAGCATCTATGTGGAGCCAGAGTTTTTCTTGATGACAGATATCAGCGAGTTCATTCATGGGGTCAACAGCCCCTGTGACAGTAGTTCCCGCGGTACCTATTACACAGAATGGATAATTCCCGGCTCTTTTTTCAGCGCCAATTGCATCTTGTAATTCATCAGGAATCATCGCTCCAGATTCATCAGTTGGAATTGCGATGAGATTATCTAATCCGATACCAAGCACATTTGCGGCCATTGCTGTTGAATAATGGGCATCTGCAGAGATGAATACGACTAGTTGTTTTCCACCTAACCCAACACGTTTAGCATCAGGGAATTTACGGTCTCTAGCGCACATCAACCCCAGAAGATTTCCGTTGGAGCCACCTGTTGTGAAGATCCCTTCACCAGCCTTGTAACCAACCAATTTCAACATAGTATCAACCATTTCGTTTTCAATTAAAGTCGCCATGGGGGCGAGTTCAAAAGTGTACATTGAAGTGTTAGTAAGGGCGGTGATGAATTCTCCAGCAAGAGAAGCGACATTGGTGCCACCCCATAACGGATTCATGAAATGAGGGTGGCTGGTTTTTACCGATTCATTCAGATAATCATCAATATCAGAAAGCATAGTGTCAACATCAATTCCAGTTCTGCCGACACCCAATTCAAGTTTATTTTTCAATTCTTGAGGAGACCTGGCTTTTGTTACTGGAGAAGTTGAATCAGCAGAGTCGCCAAGATAGCGCCAGACACGGGCGAAGACACCTTGGAGCAACCTCTCATCAAAGTCGGAGAGTATCTCGTTGTCGTCTGCCATTAAATCCCCAGTCCTCTGCTACAGCAACAAGCGCTTCAATGATTGCCTAAAGTCGTTCTAGTTCGTGGCGTTGTGCATCAACAGAACAAATCGCCGCCATGTGAACTACTTCTCGAACCCCATCGCCTTGTTGAAGGATTTGTACTGGTTTTGCCATCCCCTCAAGAATAGGGCCGGTCATCTCTGCATCCCCTAGATGGTCAAGTAGTTTGTAGGCGATATTTGCAGCCGCGAGATTCGGGCAAATGAGAACATTTGCTGCCCCACCAAATTCCATGAATGGGTATTGTTTTTGAATATCCTCCAAAAGTGCAGTATCAGCTTGCATTGGCCCATCAATCAAGATGTTGGGATCTAGTTCGCGGGCAATATTAATTGCATCTTCAAGCCGAGTTGAGCGTAGCCCACGACTTGAGCCAAAGTTAGAGAAAGATAGTAGCGCTACTTTCGGTTTGATTCCAAAGCGCTTCGCAACGCGTGCTGTTTGGACACAAATTTCTGCCAAAGTCCGAGCATCGGGATAGACATTTACAGTTGCATCACCGATGAACAATAACTTGCCTTTGACAGCCATCATGTACATCCCGACAACCCGATGGGAATCTTTTGAGGTTCCAATCACTTCTAGACAAGGTTTGAGGAATGTGGGATAAGCACGAGTCAATCCACCCACAAAACCGTCCGCGTCTCCTACTTCAACCATCATCGCACCAAAATAAGTTCGTGATTTCAATATTCTCTGAGCATCAATAACAGTCAACCCTTTGCGACTTCGCATCTCAAACAGGGCGTCACGGTAGGAACCTTTTCGGCGAGGGTCCTGAATAGGATTAATCACTTCACACTCAAAATCAAGGTTATACTCCTCCTTGAGAGCATCAATGACTTCAGGGCGCCCCAAAAGAATAGGTGTGCAAATATTCTCGTGGTCTAACTCATATGCGGCGCGTAAAACGTGAGGGTCATCACCTTCTGGGAAGACAATTTTCTTGCGCGAGGATTTTGCACGATTCATAACTGTGCGCATTACTGAATGGGTTAATCCTAATCTTGCTTCAAGTTCTTCTTGATACGCAGTCATGTTGAATACTGATTCTGAAATACCTGCTACACCATCTTCAACCGCTGCTTGTGCAACCGCTGATGCGACGCTGACTAGTACACGTCTGTCAAATGGTTTGGGAATGATGTAGTCCTTGCCGAAGGAAATAAAATCAAGGCCATAGGCTTGGCTGACTTCCTCTGGAACGGCCTCTTTTGCCAAGCCTGCAAGTGAGACGGTTGCAGCCATTCTCATGTTTCGAGTAATTTTTGTTGCCATGCAGTCAAGTGCACCACGGAATATGTAGGGAAAGCCCAGAACATTGTTTACCTGATTTGGGAAATCTGAGCGGCCGCTAGCAACGATTGCATCAGGCCTAGCCGCCAAAGCGACATCTGGCATGATTTCAGGGTCTGGATTTGCTAAAGCGAAAATTATTGGTTTTTCAGACATTGAGCGGAGCATGTCTGGATTAACGATGTCTCCTCTTGAAAGCCCAAGGAAGATATCCGCACCTTGCATGGCAGTAGCGAGATTGCCTTCATCTATATCACGAGCGAAGCGTTCTTTTTCAGCAGAAAGACCACCCTCTTCTGCTCTCTTTTTGGTGATGATTCCTTTGGAATCAATCATTTTGATATTGTCGGTATTCACACCGAGTTGCACCCAGTGATCAGCACAAGAAATCGCTGATGCTCCAGCCCCAGATATTACTACTTTAACTTGTGAAATATCCTTATCAACTAATTCGAGAGAATTTAGCATCGCCGCTCCAGAAATTATTGCGGTGCCGTGCTGGTCATCATGCATAACTGGGATATCCAATTCTTCTTTCAAGCGGCGCTCAATTTCAAAACACTCTGGGGCTTTGATATCTTCTAGATTGATACCTCCGAAGGTTGGTGAAATTCGCTTCACTGTTTCAACGAATTTGTCAACGTCAGTTTCATCAATTTCAATATCAAACACATCAATATCTGCGAATGCCTTGAACAACAATCCCTTTCCTTCCATTACCGGTTTACTAGCCAGAGCGCCAATATTTCCTAATCCAAGTACTGCAGTCCCATTGGTGATAACTGCTACAAGATTTCCTTTTGCAGTATATCGGTAGGCATTGCTCAGATTTTTTTCAATTTCTAAACATGGATAGGCAACTCCAGGTGAATAAGCGAGCGACAGGTCGCGCTGAGTTGCATGCGGTTTTGTGGGTATTGTCTTCATTTTCCCAAAAGGCTT
>CAUZNH010000118.1:0-4407 GCA_963581345.1 Candidatus Thalassarchaeaceae archaeon
CCAGTGGGGTGAAAAGGCGCGTAATCTAGAACTAGCGCGTGATTGGGAAGGTGCAGCCAAGGCTTTCCAAAAGGCCGGCCTCTATGCTGAAGCAGGTCGCGTTAGAGAGCAGCGCTTAGAGAAAGACGAAGATAAAGTCGTAGTCAACATTGACCGAATAGGCGATAATGTTCTTCATGATAGTGTGATGTACAATGATGATGATAAATCAGAAGATTCTGATTAATCACGCTTACTGCTTACATCCTTTGGAATTGATTTACTCTGTCATTCAAAATACCCTACATTGAAGGAGCCTCTAGCCCCCCCACAACACCGTGAATCCCCCAAACCTCTTGCTGAGACCATTCAGATTGTTTCGCAATACATGGGCTAGAAGGGAGCTTCTAGGTGGGAAATGGTATTACATTGAGATATTCATTCTTGGATTACTACTTGTTGCAGTACCGTACTTTTTTGTCAATCATCTTGTAGCCGCAGTAGGATACACTTTTTGGGACCCTGAATTACCAATTGACAGATTAATCCCTGTTATCCCATGGATGATTATCCCTTATGCAACATTGTACATCCTAAATCCTCTACCCATCATTACACACCCTAGAAATGAAAGAGGAAGAATGGGATTACTAATGACAACGCAGGCTATTACAACACTGACAATATGCAGTTGTTTTTTCTTCATCTTCTTCCCTGCAGAAATTGATATGCGGGATCAATTACCTGCAGACATCATGGAAAGTAGTGGATTTATCGCAACTACGTTCAAAAATGTCCACCTTGCTGACAAACCTTGGAATGCTTGGCCAAGTTTACATATGTCTCAATCTCTAGTTTTAGTCCTAGTTATCAGTCGTTGGTTGAAGCGGGATTGGAGTGAGTCGTGGTGGTCTCGGCCAGCACTTGCAATCCTTTGGATAAATTGGGTATTACTCATTATCAGTGTCTTGACTACCAAACAACACTACCTATGGGATTTTGCAACAGGACTCCTGATGGGGCTCTTTTGGTGGTGGATGCTGGAAGCAGGTTTACGACGACTTGATTCGATGTCAGAGGAAGATATCGCCGCAGAATTTGACAACCCATCAAAGAGAGTGTCGCCTAATTCTTGATTCAATCGTAAACGATTGGTAAGAATGCGTTAGCAGCCTTCTCACAAGCATTAGCAACATCATCAAGGCGTTGTAATACACGGTACATATGCATCGCTGCCAAAGGTTCCCCATCACCTTCACTGAAAACATGAGATGCTGCAGTAACCTCTGCCTCATCCGCCTTATGTTCTAGCAAATTAACATCGCGAATAAGTTGTCGCAGAGCTTTACCCTTCTTCTTAGCAAAACCTGAGAGAGCAAAGTCCTGCAATGCCTTGACAGTGTCTTCGTACTTGGAAACAGTTTCTGATACTACTTTAGCCAATGCAAGCAAATGCTTGCGCGCCTCTTCGTCATCAAACAGCGGACGGAAGGAAAGTTGTTCGGCAACATTTTGTGCATAGTCGGCAATGCGATCTTGTCTTGCCAGCATATGAAGGAAGGCAGACTTGTTCACAGCAAGGCGAACACCTGTGCCAAGCATGTCACGAATATCTGCCTTGATGCCATCGGCCATCAGTTCTGCATCCTGTGTCGCTTTGATTGAAGCCTCAGGGTCTTTTCCTGACACAGCAGCATTAACCGCTTCAAGCATATGATCGACCGTGGTTTCAACAGCTACTGCATGCTCATAGAATAATTCAAACACAGACCGTGCCGCACCAGGAGTAGACTCACCGATAGGCATCTCTGAGACAACAATTGGAATTGTATCAGATGTATCTTCAACCTGATCCACCTTACGAGTCATGACATAGATGACCAGCCCAACAGAGATGACTGATACGAAAAGGACATTGGTTGGGTTCAATCCAAAGAGCACATAGAATACGACTGCGCCTACGCCGGCTACAGGTAAACTCGCAACCCAGGACGCTGCAATCTTAGCAAACACACGGAAATCTACCGCAGAAGCCCCTCCTGCAAGTCCTACGCCGACAACTGCACCCACTAGTGTGTGTGTCGTTGATATTGGAACCGCTAAGAAAGGCATTGAGAAAATGAGGACTGTTGTCGCCGCGCCAAATTCGGCTGCAAACCCTCTAGAAGGAGTAATGTGAGTAATCTTCTTTCCAATTGTATCCATTACCTTGTAGCCCCAAGTGGCAACACCGATGGTAATTCCAGCGCCACCTAAAAGCAAGAGACCAATTGGGACCTCAGCGCTGGCAGTAAGGGTGCCACTAGTCGCAATTTGATAGATTGCAGCCATAGGGCCAATGGCGTTGGCCACATCATTTGCACCATGTGCAAAAGCAACATAACACGCAGTGATTATTTGTAGCCAGATGAAAACCCTCTCAACACCAGCGTATCCTTCTTCTTTGAACTCATATCGACGCAGGAATAAGTACATGATAGAGCTCGCAATAACGCCAATTGCCAATGCAACAAGGAATGAATTTACTGGGATCCATGCACCTTCTACCAATGGATTAAATGAAGTCCCTTTCTCCGCTGGGAGCCAATTTTCTTTGTTGATGTGACCTGAAGAATCAAGGTTATTGTAGAATCCCTTGAGTGCCTTGAATTGCAGAGCCAATCCAAGAACAAAGAAGGTTGGTAGGGCTAAGATTGGTGCCACTTTACGAGTTTTCTCAACGGGGTCGTCGTGCTCCATAATGACCTTCTTGATGACCCAAAAGGAAAGGAAAGCTAGAATCCCACCTAGAAGAGGTGAGGCGACCCAAGATAGAACAATTTCGAGAACTTTATCCCAATTTACTGCGCTTGGACGAATAAATAGACCCATGCCGATGACCCCACCAACAATAGAATGGGTCGTTGAAACTGGCAAACCCCACTTTGTCGCAACAGTCAGCCAAATAGCTGCTGCAAGAAGGGCAGCCATGAATCCATACATCAATTGCTCGGAGTACTCTGCTAGAGTTTCATCATCACCGAAATCAAGGACACCTTTGCGAATAGTATCCGTAACGTGACTACCAAATAACACAGCACCTAGAAATTCGAAAACTGCTGCAACGATGATCGCACGCCTCAATGTGAGGGCTCCAGACCCCACACTCGTACCCATCGCATTTGCAACATCATTGGCACCGATATTCCACGCCATGTAGGCAGCGATTAGGATTGCGAGGATGACAATCAAATCAAGCATGGTGCCAAGAAGATTGAATGAAGTATATGATGAAGAAGCAATGTAATCTATATAGTTATATTTAGATAACTATCCAGAGCACCATGGCGAAGCAGGTTGGTGACAAGGATGTCCGCAAATTACAACTGACAGGGGGAGCAACATATACACTCAGTTTGCCCAAAAAATGGGTAGAAGCAAACAGCCTAAAGACAAGTAGCGGTATACAAATTGATTGGCGTCCTTCAGGCGCATTGAGATTAACGCCATCATCAGGAGTTAAGCAACAAAGAATGAAAATCAAAATTATTTACGAAGATATTCCTAGAGGATCTATCTATGACCATCTCGTTGGCTCCTATCTCTCAGGCGCCAATATTATTGAAATATACGCACGAGATAAAATAAGTCGAGAATTGAGGAAAACCATTAGAACATTTTTACGATCAACAAGGGGATTTGAAATTACCGAAGAATCTGAAAAAAAAGTCATCCTTATCAGCCTACTAAGTGCTAGTGAACTCCCCCTACGTGCGATTATAAACAGAATGTACCAACAACTCACATCCATAATGAGAGATGTTGATGATGTTCTCAAAGGTGGTGATAGAGAATTTCTACTTGACCACGAAGAACGTGAACAAGAAATTGATGCAATGAGGCTACTAGTTGACCGCCAAGTTGGTTCTCTACTCGATTCCTACAAAGTTGCAGAAGCCCTAGAATTAGGAAGAAGGGGGGCAGTTGAACATGCAAATATATCACGCACACTTGAGAGAATGGCTGACCACGCTTACAGAATTTCCACACTAATTTTAGCAACTAAAAAGTTACCTAAATTAAATTTAGAAGATTCTCCAATGAAACAAATCCCTGTTTGGAATGATTGCCTACGGACTTTGATGATTAATCTCAGAACACATGATGTTGAAGATATTGAAATGGCCAGATCAAATTTAAAGAATGCACAGATTGAACTTGACAGATATGAAGAAAAATTGTGGGGTAAGAAAGAGAATGCGAATACTATTTTATTCAAATTCCGACTTTCAGAATCAATGAGAAGGCTATGTGCCTACGCACGAGATTTTGGCGAGATTCTCCTCAATATTATGACTCATGCCCAACTCTTTGAAGATAATAGCGACTAAATAATCAAATCAATATCGCCACTAATTCTGGTTGTGTTAAGTAGATGAATAGTCCAAT
>CAUZNH010000119.1:0-4390 GCA_963581345.1 Candidatus Thalassarchaeaceae archaeon
ATGACCAATCAGGTGTATCGTGATGCGCCGATTATTCAAAACCATTTTGTGTTCTGGGATAACGCAGAAAGTGAGCACATAGTGGTTCTAAATTGGACCGGTCCCGCAATGAATGAGATAGATTTTCTCTCGTATCAATTATTTAGATGGGAGAGTGGTGCAACACCTAACCTGAATATCCCTCATAAAAGTGGGATTCCTCTAAACATGACATTTGATGATGCAAGCGTTTCAGGTAAATCTTGGGACTTTGTTGTGAGGACTGTGTATCAGAATGGTGTATATTCTAATTATTCTAATATTGAGATAGTGAATGTACCACCAGCACAATCTGCTGATTTGACGGCTCCCGAAGCAGTTGCTTTTGTCAATGCTACTGATCGTGGTGATGATGAGGGAGGGGCGATTAGTGTTGAATGGTCAATTAGTAATTCAAGTGATATCGGTTGGTATGCATTGTACGAAGATACGTCGCCGTTTTCAACTATTAATGGGCAAAATGAAATTGCTAATTTCACCGTTTATGATAATATAACTTCACATATTTTTGGCACCCCTGCTGATGGTGTGAACCACTACTTTGGCGTGGTTGTTGGTGATTTGGCAGGTAATGTAAATTGGACAGTCACCGCTTCTGCACCAGCATTTTCACAGAATAATTCAGTGCGAACTTCAACAGTATCTCTACTAGTTGAGACAGATGGTATTGGTCCCACAGTGGAAGCAACTGCAGGAACACCTCTAACAATATCTGGACAAATTACCAGCATGGGTGAGGTTGTTGCTGCTGGTGGCTACTCAATTTCGCTCACACCAATTAGTCAATTTTCAACAATTTTAATTGAAGGGGTAACTGATTCAAACGGAGATTTTAGCCATCAGTGGAATGATTGGCTTGACTTTGAATCGCAATATACCCCACTTCGAGGAGACATCACAGTTGATATCGCATACAATGGAGGGGTATGGGGGGTTGATTCTCAGCAACTAAGCGGATCAACTGCAAGCGATTCATTCGCCGCGAAAACAGCTGCAACGCTTTCGTTGAACACCTCAATCTTGCAATTAGATAGCGAAGGACAGGGTGTTCTTACTGTTAGCCTAATAGCAGATAATGCGATTGAGCAATCACTACTAACAGGAGTTTCAATAGAATACCACATTGGTAATGAAACCAATCAAGCAACTGGTAATTCAGGAACTCTTCCAATCAATGATAATGGTGGGGCTGAGGTTTTGGTTAGTTATCCAATTGGTGGCGAATTAGATGTGAACCTGCTAACACAACACACTTGGTTGGTGCTTGCAAATGGGGATGTTAGAGCAATACTACTGCCACCCCCTGAACTCGACATACCAGATGAGAATGAGACGGAGGATGTCATAGAGTTAATACCTCTAAATTGGTCTTGTGAAGGTGGTGGATGGGAGATAACTGAGAACGCATCCAGTGTTACCAATATCTGCGCGATTGAAAATCCAAACTCAGTTTTAATTCATGTAGAAGTATTGATATCAAGCCTTTCAGGGTTGGAAATTGGCGTTATTCCGACTTCAGCGTCAATGTTTTCAAATTCAAGTAAAGATATTCAAATCACATTAAGGGCCCCACTTGGAACTCCTGCAGATAACTATTCAATTGATGTGGACATCATTATGAGCGCTGCTGGTTACAATGACAGCACACTCGTTGAGTCTCTTACTGTTGCAGTGATAGCAGAGCAAGTTGTGGTTGGTGGAAACGGTGGGTCGCAAAATAATCCAGATGATAATAACCCATCTGGTTCGGGAATGTCATCAGGGGTGATTGCTGGAATAGTTGCTGTAATCATTGCATTAGTGTTAGTTGGATTTATCGTACTTCGTAAATCCACTAGCGAAGATGAAGATATGGATTTGTTTGATGAATTTGATGAGGATGGTGGATACTCTGATTATGATGAGGATGAAGAACCTCAAACAGAGAAGCGAGGTAAGTCTAAGGTATTACACACCCCTGCAAAAATGAGAGAAAAGCCGCAAGAGTGGGCAATGGATGAAAGTGGATCACCTTATACTGGTAGTAAAGCAGGTTCCCGTCCCTCAGCCCGTAAGCGAAAACCAAAACCGGTTCAAATGTCAGCCGATGAAAGTGGTGAATCTGAAGAGTATTACGATGAGCAACAAGAAGAGGATGACTACACTCAATCAGAAGACTACAAAGTTGACGAAGATGGAGTGGAATGGTGGAAGGATGAAATCAATGTTTGGTGGTATCGTTATCCCGACGAAGAGGAGTGGTCTGAGTTCATTGAGTGACCGCTCAGGTTTTTGAGGGAGTGCAGAAGGGTTGGATAACATGAGTAACGAAAACGACAATCACGGTTTCCCTCTAGTTTTGCATAAAGACGCTGACCCCAGCTCAACTGGAGGCGTGGCAATTTGTGGGTTCTCAAATGTAGGGATGGTGGGGAGCATCGCTACAAGTCATGTAGTCAAAGCATTAGGATTGCAACAATTAGGCACAGTTATTGATCGAGATTTCCCACCAGTTGCATTGATTCAAAATGAGGTCCCCCAACATCCAGTCAGAGTTTACCAAGGTAATGGAGTGGGTGTTTTCACCTCAGATTTACAGTTTCCAGGTCATACTGATGTGAAGTTTGCTGAGACGGTTCTTGAGTGGTTCACCGAAGGTGGATTTGACCGCCTCTTTATTCTTGATGGAATAGTGACGGGGGAATTGGGCGACAAAGAAGAAGGAGAATTATTTGGAGTTTCTTCAACAGAAGGCGGACGAGCGAGATTGCGTAATGCTAATGTTGAGCCCGTGAAGCAAGGAATCGTTGCAGGGATTTCTGGCTGGCTACTTGCTGAAGGTGATAGGCGTGGTTTTGATGTTACAGCCTTGTTAGCTGAATGTAATCCAATGTATCCTGATGCGCGCGCAGCAGCGATTGCTACAGAAGCGCTCAGTGATTTGATAGAACTTGACATCCCGCTTGATGATTTGATGGCGGATGCCCGCAGAATTGAGGACAATGTACGTCAAATGTTTGAGATGTCAAAGAATCTGTTACCTGCGCCAGATGCGGATTTTGAAGTCAACGATGACGCTGATCCAATGATAAATTGAGATTAATGCTACCCTAATAGAAAGGGTTCTCTCCGGCCGCATGGTCAGTCACATCACTGATAGAAGTGATTTCAGGGATTTTTTCACAAATCATCTTCTCTACTCCATGTTTGAGAGTAATGTCAACAGCAGAACATCCTTGACAACCCCCTCCGAATGAGACAACAACTACTCCATCAGCAACATCAACTAGAGATATTTTCCCGCCATGGGATGCAATTGCAGGATTTACCACCTCGTCAATAACTACCTGAACACGCTGAGCAATGTCGTCAGCCCAGAGAGGGTTAGGGTTTTCAAAATGGAATCCTCCTCCCATGAGTGTTTCTTTGAACTCAAGCGTTACACCTTCCATATACGGGACACTACTGTCTGAAATGATGACAGTCCACCCATCAACTTCGAAAATATGATCAGATTCTTCTTGTTCTTTTGGTGGAATTAATTGTAAGTCATATTGGAACCCATCATCAGTTCTCCCAGTAATGGATATTTTAAGGGCTAGAGTTTCTTCTTCAGAGTTAGCTGCAAATTCAGCAAGTTTCTCTCTAGCCAATTCAGAAAATGTGAGCAACGGGGGACCCTCCTGAGTACAGGGTCCCCCGCCGCATCGTTTTAATCTGCGCTTAGTGCAGATTGGCAATCATCCTACTCAGAGTAGGAATCGGCGGCGTAGCAAACTAAGTCCCAACATTGGGATTGATGAGATTGCTCCACCAGTTGCAGCATCGCCTACATTGATGGAGAGTCCACCATCAGTTTCGACAAGTTCGGTCTCTAACAAGTCTTCAGCACTTCTTTTCACTGAGTCTAAACCAGAGCTATCCTCTTTGATATCAGAAGGATCAATTTGTAGAGGTTTCTTCATTGGTTTGACATCAACAGCAGTAGGCAACGGCTTAACTTTGCAGCGAGACATTACTACATCAGTAGATTCGTCTGCGCTTGCAGCATCTGTAGCCATTTTCTTGCACCTGATTGGTGTTGGGTCAACAGGTACTGGCTCAATGCCACCATCGTTGCAGTTCTGCTTCCACTTGCCTTTCATAATACCCTGGCCATCATCTGTAGCTCTGTATTTCCCAGCAAGAACACCGCTAGCAGAGCCATCAGATAGTTCCCATACACCGCGGTATAGTCCGTTTCCGTATCCACCTTGTAGGGTTCCGATTACTTCGCCATCAAGGTTGGTAGCCATGCCACGGAACAAACCGTTAGCAAACTGTCCTGTGATGTTTCCACTAACAACACTATCAGTATTCATCCAGATACCCT
>CAUZNH010000120.1:0-4364 GCA_963581345.1 Candidatus Thalassarchaeaceae archaeon
AATAAACACAACAACAAAAACGGATGAACTATTGCGGGCGCTCAGGTAATGAGAGTGAATCCCTAAAATAGGGTCAAAGGCAGGAGTGTTGTGTGATGGATAGATATATCGCAAGAGACCCAAAAACTGGCTTGCCTTTACAGATTGGGGAAAAAGGTATTCCTGGCCATGTTGATGAAGCGTATCGAGCACCGCGAGGATATTGGGATGCAATCAAACATTTCGACATTATCCCATTAGCCAGTGGCTCTGTTCAAGCATTGGAAGTTCGTTGGAGAGAAAAACCGCAACTTGTATCTCGAGCAGATGGTATCAGGGCTTTGCCTAGAGTCATGCGTAGTGACCCTGATGCAGTGCAAGAACAATTGAAATGTGCTCTATCGGATATCAAGTCGGAAATCAGGGTTGCCGCTCTTTTTTCTCTACCATACTGTGCTTTAGTTGAAGCAGAGGATTTGTTTGAGCATCTCAGTGAATTACTTGATGATGTGGATCCATTTGTAAGTAAATCAGCATCAAAATGCCTAGAAATCGTGTCACCAGTTTTCCCATCGGCAACTGAAGAAATTTTATCGCAAGAGTTACGATCCAGTAATATTAATCGCCGCAAACCAGCTTACAATGCTCTTAAAGAAATGTCCAAAGTTTGGCCAGAAGTTGTGGTCTTTCATCTCGATGACCTATTACGCCTTGAGGATGATCAGTTAAGGGTCGAAGCAGCAAAAATCCTCCCTTCTCTTTCTCGAACCAAGTCCGCTTCGGTGTGGGATTTGATTGGCTGGGCTCTGGGGGATGATTCAGACCAAGTTAGGACTCAAGCTGCTCGCACATTGCCAACGCTCGCTGCATCACACCCAAGAATGGCTAAAATTCTCATCGAAAACTCATTGTTTGATACCTGTGCAGCCGTTAGAAAGCCAGCATTACGTGCTCTAAATTCGATGGACATCACAGGATTTAGAATGAATCGCCTGTGTGTGGATGGTGCCCGCCATACCGACCCAGCGATTAGGAGGGCATGTATTTTGATGATGCCTCGATTATTCACCGAATCAGAGATGCGAATACAGGCTGCGGAATTATTACGTCAGGAGACGAAGCCAGATTTGATGTTATTACTTGAAGAGTTGTCCAAAGATCCTGAAATTGATGGTGGTGAAGATGAGAAAAACCGGTACCTGGCGAAGGCTCCACCAGTTACAGACATTGACGGGATACCAATTTTACCATCCGTTGATGTACCCCCTCAAAAGCAACTATCAGGCCAAGAAAAAAGAGATGAACCCAAATCTAAGGAGTGATTCGAAAATTTCTCCTGTGCGTCATTATTAAAGAGGGGCGTTAGGTGGGCGGCTCGCTGAGTGATTACATGAGTGCAAAATCAGGCGATTGGAAGGCTGAGCAGTTTGAGCGTTTGTGGGACGGACGCAGTGTCAAAGGGGATAACCCCGTGAAGGCAGCAAAGTTCCGCCAATATATGCGAGAACATGTCCGTCAAAAGGTTCCTGACATCAAATCTGTCAGTAGCCGCCGCCAAGAACGTAAAGAGGGTGGTGGCGTACACATGGATGAAAATCGTTTCTTCACAAAGGAATACTGTCGGAAGTATTGGATGGGCGAATTACAAGAAGAAATTCGAGAAGCCGAATCCTACTGAGCGGCACAGGTGAGCAAATGTCCAACCAAAAGGCATTAACCAAAGTAAAGTTCTCATCATGGGACTTGGATTCTTCAATTCATGCAGCCATTTCAGAGAAAGGATGGGAATTCGCAACTCAAATTCAAGCCGAAGCAATTCCCTTGGCTCGTACGGGTAGGGATATTGTTGGTCAGGCTATAACCGGATCAGGAAAGACTGCTGCATTTGGTATTCCAACTATTGAGTCAACTGAGGCAAATGGTGTTCTTCAAGCTATCATCATCACCCCTACTAGGGAATTAGCACAACAAGTCGCAGAAGAATTACAATGGCTTCAGGGAGATAAAGGATTAGGAATCATCACCGTTTATGGTGGCACAGATGTGGATAAGCAGGCCAAAAAATTGAATGATGGCGTAGAGATTGTTGTTGGAACCCCTGGTCGCATAATTGATATGAGTAAAAGAGGTCACCTTAAACTCGAAACTATCTCAACTCTATGCTTAGATGAGGCAGACCGCATGCTTGACATGGGTTTCTTTCCTGATATTCTATGGGTTTTAGAAAAGATGGTAAATAGAAAGCAGACTATGCTTTTCAGTGCTACTTTTCCAGAAGAGGTATTGGATGCAGCAAATACCTTCATCAATGACGCTGAGCATGTGATGTCTGATGATTTAGAGGTTGAGATTCCAGAAATTGATCAGATGCATATCTCAATTGGTCGGGCCAATAAATTGTGGGCTTTAGGCCGAATTCTTGTAAATATGGGGGATGAAGACCAGATGATGATTTTCTCAAATACCAAGAGGATGGTTGATTTACTAGTTCAGCGACTGAATAAGGTTCGCTTCAATGCAGTTGGGCTACATGGTGATATGCCGCAAAATAAACGTGGAAGAATTATTGATTCTTTCAAAGAGGGCGGTGAGAAGATTCTCGTCTGTACAGATGTTGCTGCCCGTGGAATAGATGTTGATGGCGTTACAATAGTAGTAAATTATGATCTTCCAATTGATGTTGAAAGTTATGTTCATCGAATCGGAAGGACTGGAAGAATGGGTCGCAAAGGTACTGCTTGGTCATTCGTCAGCAGTGAGGATAAAGGGCAGTTGCAGAAAATATCTGCAACTTGGAACCTTAACATTCCGGAATCAGAACCACCTGCATTACCTAAGGGAGTTGATAGAGACCCAGTACGTAAACAGCAAGATTGGGAAGAAGTTGCTAATAATTTTGGTATGGTTCCTGTGAAAGTTTCTATTGGCAAGGACCAAGGTGCAACAAATCACACTTTGACAAATTGGTTTTCAAATGAAGCAAAACTGGACCAACTTGCTATTGGCGAGATTTCTATACAAGACGATTCAAGCGAGGTTGAGATTCATCTTGACAAAGTCGAAGCGGTTGTAAAAGTGATGGCAAACCGAGTTTGGAATGGCGATTCAGTTAACCTTGAAATCAGAAGATAGTGTAAGTCTCCGAATAGAATGGGACATTACTCCTCTTCTTCAGATGAATTACCCCAATGAAATTTGAGTGTTGCAAACGATGCTGCAATACCGCTGATTAACAAATATCTCCAGGCTTTCCCTGAGATATTATCCCATTGTCTTGTTTCTTCTGCACAATAAGCACTGTTAATCTCTTCACAACCTTCTGCCTCAAGGCGTTGCTGTTCGGATTGGTCATCAAACCCGAGGGTGTGGACAGAATAAGTTGCTAAAATTCCTGCTAACAATAGAACTACTAGAGATAACTGTGGTAATGGCTTTCGTTGTGAAACTCTAGTTGGTAATGCGAATCGTAGGCTTAGGTCACCGGCTTGTTTTGTTTTAGCAGGCCCCCCTACTACCAAATACCACACAGTCCAGCCTAGGACAATTACTAACATAAAGCCGATTTCAAGCATAAATTGATGGAATTCCCACATTGGTGCCCAACAACCGTCGCCCGGATTATCAACACATCCGTTCACAGCCAATGGATAGAGAACTAAAAGGCGAACTAAGTTTAGCAGACTGAGAACTCCAGCCATGACCAATATGCCGCGTAATTTCAAACGTTTTGAAACCCCTGGGGTCATCCAGATCATGAATGATACGAATACTATCTCATGTATTCCAGCACATTCGTCAGTGACCTCCAACGGGTACATACCTGCTCCAACGAATGAAGTATGAGTGTATTCAATAATTGTAGCGGGGCCATCTGTGCTAACATAAGAGATGCTCTCTGGACCAAATATCAGTGAGTGCGTGTGATACCATACCCAGGTTAGTGCTTCTTGGTAAATTGCGAAACTATCATTGGGGAAAGTTAGCCATCGGTAGAAAAGGTCAGCCACCATTAGTAGTCCAACGACTATCCCAATTATTTTCAATCTTTCAAAGATTTCTGACCATGAGACATCATCCTCCGGCCGTTCCATATTTGCTTGATGAGCCGCCTCCTTATCAAAACAATATCTCTGAATGGGTTGAAAAGAGGTAGTATCCTCGAAGTAAGCGAGGACCCATTGATGCTAACTCTAAACTTGCTTGGCTATCATTGTCCAGTACCGGTTCATGAGACTAGAAAGGCTTTGGTCGGGATGGAAAAGGGCACAATTCTAGAGGTAATTGCTGATGATGCTGAGACAAAGCATGATATCCCGTTGTTGCTGGACAGGATTGAAGCCAAATTGCTATCGATTGTAGAAGATGCTGGCGAAATTAAATTTATT
>CAUZNH010000121.1:0-4363 GCA_963581345.1 Candidatus Thalassarchaeaceae archaeon
TTGAATTCTAATTGTTCTTGCATATCGCGGCCCATCAAGGCCATGTCTATCAAGTTTCAGTAAAATGGATTATTGCAGTTTGGGTTGATTTTACCATCAATCAGCATGAACATCGTTCACATCAAGCCAAATAACTTCACAAACGAAACCTAGTTTTTCTGCTATACTCGGTACTGTTCTGCCTTCATCACTGTGAACCAATTCTTTGACGTAAGTTCCACTTTCGCAACGGACAGTTATCTCTGCTTCATCACCTTCAACCGATATATCTGAAATACTCACAACTTGTCTCTTTCGTACTTTGTCAGCTCTTCTGTGGGACACTCTTTGGGGTGTTCTCTGTTCTAGTGTAACTCCTCCAAGTGAGACAATCATTTCTTTCACAAATTCAGGTGTTATCTCCTCAGGTGGTGCTACTTCAGGTTGGTCTTCAATCTCTTCTGATTGCTCATCTTTTTCACTTTTATCATCATTTTTAGATTGTGCGATAGTATGTGGCTCTGGTCCGTACTTGAAGCGGATAGTGTATGACTTTTCAGCAGCAGTTCCTTTGATTCTGGCAACTTCTGAGCGACGGGATGTTCGCAGTTCACTGATTTCAACAGAGCCAGCAGAAGTTGCATTAACTAACTCAGTTAATTCACTCAGGTCTGCATAACGACGGATTGGAGATTTTAATTCAATTACGAATGGACGCCCTCTTCCGAGGCATCTTACGTCAATATCTTCTCTCCCCATGCCATGGAATGCTGTATTTTTTGCTTGGAATGCTGCACGAAGTGGCTCTCCAATTTGGTCTTGAACGCTTGTTGGATATTGTAATCCCGTTTCATTGCAGGATTCACAACCACTATCTCTTCCTTTACAAGCCCGACAAGGCCAGCGAGTTTGAGGAATTCCACGCTCAAGTTTGCGATATCTCCCATAGAGATATAGTGAGCGCAATTCTGAATTAATATTGAAAGTGAGAGTGTCAATCAATACCATGATTTCAGGTTGTTCTTTCACTAACTCAGCATCTTCCAATTCCAGTTCCAATTTTTGGCTAAGAGCATCGTTGAAAGCAGATTTCAGAGCCTGACTTCCATTCGCCCCATAGCGAGTACGCAAATCGTCTTCTTCTGTAACATGGCTTTTAGCAAAATGAGCCCCAATTTGTATTTTCTTGAATTCGATGCCACTTAAGTCAGATTTTATTTCTTCAACAAGGACATCCATGTCAACAAATAGGTCTTCACAAAACGGGCAGTATTGTACATCATTACTCTTAGTTGCACCTCTATCTTCACAAGATTTGCGTAATGTGGAACCTAAGTTTTGCGCACTATCCCACGAGAAAGGTTGACCTGCTAAACGAATTATGCAGTAGTCACAAGTCCCAATACTAACCAAATGGTCTAGCCCTTCATCAGAAGGTGGCGGACGAATTGAACTAAACTCATCTATCTCAAAATCCTCATCAAAATCCTCAGCCTCTTCTTGAGGTACTAAATCGGCCCACGGGTCGTAAGCGGTACTGTAACCAGCCGATGCATAATTGCTCCAATCTTCTTCCTCATCGTTACTTTCAGACACGAGAATCCCCTCAGCTACCAAACGGGGGTACCGTTCAATTGCAAACCTCCGACTGCCTACCCCTTCAAGAATCCATGCTATGGGATATTCAATCAGAATTTGTTGATTTGCCTATTGAATACAATAAATCTAATCCATAGATTCCAGTATTACATCCGCGTCCATCAAATTGAAATCTTAGTCCAAAATGGCCAACCTTTTCGACTGCCGGTTTTTCGTTTCTTTGAAGCCTAACTTCAGCCTCAAATTCTTCCTGCCTCGCATCAGTTTCTCGGCGCGGGTCGCATTTTGCACAAGGGCATCGCGATCTCAATGTGATGTAATCAATGATATGTTCAGTACTATCTGCATATCTAAGAATCATATCGACATCTCGCCTTTCTAACTCGGTCAGGTCAGGAATATCAGTCATTTCAATCACTGCTCTTGCGTGCTTCGCTGAGAACACTACGATATGAGGTGATGCCAAGCATTCCGCAAGCAATAACCAGTGATGCAATTAGTGAAAAGAAGATCATTGCTGCTGAAAATGTGCCAAATAGTGAGAAGAATCCCATAGGTGAGAATGAAATCACTAGGAATCCAAGAATGTCTGATGCAGCCGAGCCTACTAAGGCGATTCCCGACGCGCTGCCAACAGCACCAATGCAAACAAGAATGGTTTTGCGTTTTTCACGTTCCTCTCGGAATCGTTCAATTACATGAATAACATAGTCAATCCCAACACCGAGAGAAAGAGTGGCAATAGCCACCGTTACCATGTTCAATCCATAACCAAGGGTGGCAATCAAACCGTATAACCAAATTACAACAAGAAGGATAGGGGCGGTTGTGAGGAGGGCGAGGCCAAGCGGCTTCTCACCCCAAACTAGTGTCCCATAAAATGCGATAATTGCGAAAATTATCGACACGGTTGGTGAAGCGATTAGTCCAGTTACTGCCCAAGCGGTTAGAGCAACAGCCGCTGGCGCATAGACAACTGAAAGAGCAGTCCAGAAGAAGCCTGCCTCAAAGTTGTGAGAAAGGCGCTCTTTGATTCCTTCTTTAGGTGGTCTGAATCCCCACCAAAGAGTGACGACGCAGAAGAATACACCGAGAGTCAGAGTTGATTGCATTTCGTTCTGTAGTGATGATGCCGCAACGTAGCGAGCTACAGGTTCTCCGGTAGCAATAACCCATGAAACAGGATATTCTTCGTTAGCGAAAGCAGATTCAAGATCTGACTTTTCTTTCAGTGCTGTTGAAGAGAGATTTTCAAAGGCTGACATGTCGCGGTATAGTTCGTCTAATGCTTTTTCTACGATTGGAAATTGTTCGGGTTGGCGTAATCCGAATCGCATTAGCATACGCTCGTAACGAGGTGTGCTTCCATCAAGGGCCAGCATAGGATTTGCTGGGTCAAGTGGTCTGTCGGGGATGATATAGAGAGCCAATAATGATGGCGGTATTGCTGGTGTTGAATTAGTCCCAGGGATTCCATAAACGGAAGTGAAACCAATGATGAATCTAAGGCATTCTTCATCATCAGTCAAAGGTAAACCAAAGTTTGAACGGTTACATCCAACCCCTCCTTCTGAGTCATTAGGATCCCATCCAGCATTGATGAAAGGAGTGGCGTTATTTGCCATTGAAAGGATAGCAAGAGTGACAAAACGATCATATGCACTCATGTCGACATTTCCGTCAGCAGATATCGTGAATCTGTCAGGGTCCCCTTCACTATGAATATTCATGTTAGCCCTTGTTTCAGCGATTGCCGCGTAAACTCTTGGATCTATCACATCTCCTTCAATTAAAATTTCAGCAGGTTCCCCTTCTGAATAGAAGCGTTCGTTGATTAAATACACCCCAGAGGCAAAATCCGATTCTTCATCTAAGAAATCTTCAACTTTGAAATCTCCTTCAAGGCCTAACATCAATGGAGTTGAATAGGCTGATAGTAGCAATGCTGCGATAATTACCAATGGACCAAAAATAGCAGAAGTTTTTGCAACTCCTGCTAACCAATGGCTGGGAATAAGATGTATCTTGTCTTTATCTTCATCAGGTAATTTTCCTTTCCTCTCTAACCAAAGGTCAATGTCAAGCCGAACTAAAGGTGCCCATAATCCTGTAAGAACGAATGCTGAACCAACCCCTATAGCAGCCTCAAGACCAAATGAACGTAGAGCAGGAATATCGGAAATAACATTTGCAGAGAACGCGGCAATGGTTGTTACCGACGTCAGTAGAATTGCCCTTCCAACTCTTGTTAGTGAGGTTGTGGCTGAATCAAGTGAATCAAAACCATTCTTCCTTTCCTCTTTGTACCTATGCAGAACGTGTAAACTGTCATCAATTCCAAGAGCAAGAATCAAAATTGGTAGTAGGTTTGAGAATTGGCTTCTTTCAATCAATGGATACCCGACGGCTTGTGACGCTTCGCCTACCCAGCCGATTAATCCAAACATCCACACGAGGCTAAGCGTTAGTCCAGCAGAAACAATACCAACATCAGACCATCGGCGTAGGCTTCCCCAAAGCAATATTATGACAATTAATCCCATGGCGGCGATGAGTGTTATGCTTTCTTTCAACTCCTTGTTTACTTCAATATTGATACCTTCAGCAACTGCAATCGTTAGAGATAAATTATCTTCCTCCCGCATTGAAGCCTCAAGTGAAATAATTGCCCACTCCCAAGCGCATGGCCCTTCACCAGATTCAATCGAAGCTAGGCAGAATTCCTTATCTCGTTTCGGTGGCGTGGTTACCAATCGTAAGCCATTCCATTCATATCCGCTCTCAG
>CAUZNH010000122.1:0-4363 GCA_963581345.1 Candidatus Thalassarchaeaceae archaeon
CTTTCCTATTAGCACAATCTTGTCCTAATTTTTTATTTACAAGTGCGGTAATCTCAGATGCTAAAAGTCCACAGTTTACTGAACCACCTGCTAACCTTTGTCTAACCGCTTCACGAAATGCTTTTCGGGCCTGCCTAACAGTAGGAGAAGTTGAGCTTTTCTTTGATTGATGAGGTTGCTTTGATGGCTGCTTTTTCTTCTCCTTTGGAATTGGTTTTTTGCTGCCCTTTGAATCTTTTTTGGGCTTTGATTTGGTTAATTCTTTGACTTGATGAACTGTAGGTTTTGGTAAATCAAAAGAGGGGTTGGGAAGGAAAAAATCTCCAGCAAAGGTGTAAGATATAACTTTGTTATCTCGCCATTTGTAAAAACTCTCTTCATTTCCGTCTGGATATTTTGACACGTGGTCTTTCATTCTATCATTAGTAACGGCATAAGCACCCTGTTGCCAAGCAAATTGTAGCCAGTAATCATCATCATGATCTTGTGATGGTACGGAAACAACAGTTCCTTGATCACTTAATTTTCGTAGAATTGACGGGTCATCAACACCCTTTTTGCCTGCATTATCGCTGAGATAATGGCGTGGCACGAAAGCATATACTTCGTATCCTGCATCAGAGTAATACGCCACCGCAGTTACAATTCCGGTGGCTGATGCCGGCCACTTATTTGCAGAGTGGCTCATCCCCACATTGGGGCCATCAATCACTATCACTACCTTTGATTCTTCTTCATTTTCTACCAATTAGCAACCCCTCCAAGGGGTCCAACCTGTTGCCTAGACCTCGTGAAATCTGATGAAAGCCCCTTTTGAGAGCCGCCATCTACTTCTACGCGTCCGACCCAAGTCGTTAATCTGCCCTAAAGGGGGGGCTATTAGAACCCTCTCAATCGATTCAATCATCAATTAATTCAATTTCATCAAGGTCATCATCTTCATCAACAGTGATTTCCTCTAACTCTGATTCTTCATCTGTTACTGCCTCAGGTAAGTCGAACTCTTCGTCAACATCATATTCATTCTCTTCTTCATCCCACACGTCAACTCTTCTACGCTTACCTGCAATTGCTGCCACAACTAAGATAATGAATCCGGCAAGCATCATAATCGTTGAATTGCGCATATTACCCAATTCATTTGTGATTCTGACAGCAGGGTCATTAATTTCAACACGAATATCAATATCTAATTCTGCATTAAACTGGTCAGAAAATCCAGTCTCAAATGATTGTGGTTTTCCAGTCACCACTATGGTATGGGAATCACCGTGCCGAGCATTTTCTGCAGCGGTGATTGTAACTTGAAATGTAATTTCTGAAAATGCATCAACTAAGACTAAGGATGATTGTGTGTTATGATTTTCTGCAACCACTGTCCATCCACTTGGCGCAGTGGCACTAAGAACAACCTGCATATCCGTATTCCCTTCATTCTTGAGAGTCATTTCGTAGATTCTCTCGATGCCTGGAGCCAAGGCTTGATTTGTTGTATTCTGAATAATTTTCAAATCTGGGTCGCTATCACCTACTTCAATACTAATTGGTAAATCAAAGAAACGCTGTGCATCATTATTCTCGGTAACTTCTTCAATCCGCACATAAATCGTGTGGTTTGCTGCTAATACTTGGTTAGTTAGGTGAATCTCAAGATTAAACTCAACGCTATCTCCCACGGTCATTTGCATTACTGGCATTGGATCATTATCTAAGTTGGTGATGATATAATCCCACAAAGTGTATTTCCCATGTTCACCATCTTCGTTCCTCTCATAGGTTGATGGGTTGACGACACGCCAATCAATAACTTGGTTATCATCTCCAGAAGTTTGAGTTGCTTCTATTCGCATTCTGACATCAATGTATTCATCACTATCATCATTCAGACAATTTTGATATTCAACATGGCCTAAGCCATTACTTTCACCATCGCAGTCAAATACCACCGAAGCTTGTAATCCGTTGGTACGGTGAGGGGTGAAACCAACTACTGCAGACAGAGATGTGTTGCCAGCACTGGATAATTCAATTTCCATTAAGCCGAAGTCAGGGTCATCTGGCTCTGATGAAGGGTTGACAAATAATGCAATGGTGTAATTAGTGTGTCTTGGCATTGATGGACTGTGCCACAACCCATCATTAGGGTCTTGAGTAATCATCTGTCCAGTCTGATTATCTACGAAGTAAAATACAGTTCCTCTTGGTTTCTCAGTGACTTCAAAGCGGAATGAATCAACATCAAAACCAGTATTGAATATTTCAATGTAGAAAGGTGTAGGGGGACCTAAATCATCTACAAATTGAGGGGCTGTTACATCAAATTCTAGTTGTCCTCCCCTTAGGGTTGAATTGTCTATCTGATCTTCATGCTCACTATCCCAAAGTGCCACCATTGGAGGAGCAAACACATCCAATTTCTCCAAAATGATTTGCATCATTGTGTAGTAGACCTCTGACCCATTTGTGCTGTAAGCACGTACTGAAATATCAAGTCGCGGTGGTGCATTCCCTAATTCTGTGGGAGCCTCTAATGTTAATTGTGCAGTCACTTCATTTCCACCATCGCTGATGGTGTACCCTTCAGGCCTGTCAAATAGAGCAGACCAACTTGAATCAAGAGTTGTCTGCACATCTAATTGAATATCAAGCGAGGAACCTGAAGAGCCAGTATGACGTAAAATAAACTGTATTGGAGTAGTCTGACCTGGAGCAATATATTCTGCACTACGATCAGCAGCATTCCTGACAGAAACACCATATTGGTGAACCTCTACATCATCGTGCTCAAACACAAATGGGTTCGAACCTTGGATATCACTAACAGAGAGAGTCAATGCGTAAACACCTGCTTGAATCCCTGCTGGATAAGTCCAGACATAAGCACCACTCAAGACACCTGCAGACTCAGTCAACTCAGCATTGGTGAAAGTGTGATCGACAGGATAACTTCCATCTGGAGCACGCAATTGGACTGAGACTGCAGTGACATCTTCCCTGCCTAGGGCATTGACGACATTGACTTTGAATGCCATTGAGCGCTCTTCGGGTAATTCATTAGGGTACCAATCCAAGGTTTCAGTGTCGGTCCAAAGAGCACCTTCTGAAAAGATCCTCACCTCACTTCCTGAGGCAGCATTTGACTTAATTGACATGACTGAATAATCGTCAGGGAAATCGCCAGGTTCACCCCACATTACTTCAGCATCGCATGAGGGGCCAAATGGCCCTCCACTCTGTCCCTCACAAGTAGATTCGGCAGATACTGTTAGTGTAAGTGCGCCGCCTGATGGGATTGACTTGTACTGGTCACCAATCCACTGCAAATTGACAATCACTTCATTCCATCCACAACCGAATAAAGAATCACAAGCACCCAGTTCTTTCTGCTCTGTCGCTACTGTTTCCGAACTTCCACCATCATCTTCAATCCTTAGTGTAAAAGTGTAAGTTGCAGTATTTTGGTCTGTACCAGCAGTTGCTCTAAGGAAAATATTGAGTGGGACTTTCCATCCACCACCTGTTGCGGGTTGCCCCCCCATTGGCATGTCACTTAGGACATTTCTAGTCCTAAATTCAAGTGAGTTTTCTAGAGCTGATTCGTTAATCTGGCCATCATCAGGGGTCTTGGTAGTTAAGTATCCATCACCACCAGCAGTTGAATTACGCTTGCCTAGAAAAATATTGTAGAGTTTCATTGAAGAGTCATCCCAATCGTCACTATTGTAACGCGGTTGCTCTAATAATAATTCAGAACCTGATGGTTGAGAGGATAGCGGCGCTAAAAGTGTAGAAATCATCACAGCAACGAGAAATAACGACACCAATGAGATTCTCGGTGCGCCAGCATAGGTTGATGGTGTTTGTTCCACGGCTATGCCGTGTCAACGGTCCGTTAAAGGGTTCATGGTTGGGAGTATGTAATCTGCATCATTCTAACAAGATTTTACTATACTCCAATATTCACATTTTAATGATTCCCAAAAGTAGTCATCAGACGCCACATTGATGGGTGAGAGGCGTGGACGAGGGGGTGCAGGGGTTGCCAAGCCTGGTCAACGGCGCCGGACTTAAGCTCCGGTCTCAAGAGGTTCGTGGGTTCGAATCCCACCTCCTGCACTTTTCTGAAATCTGAGGCTTGAACTATACTGCATGCAAAAATGAGAGTTGTCAATTATGTTATTTCAATCGGATAATCTCATCATTTTGCATCCAATTTCACTACCATCATCATAGATGTCTAGTTTTGTCGCTGTAACTGAAGCAGCAACTGCTTCGAATGGAATTAACAGCGAATCAATCAAATCTCCAACCAGTGATTCAAGTAAATTCGTACGAATACCGTGAACTTTTTCATTAATTTTAC
>CAUZNH010000123.1:0-4342 GCA_963581345.1 Candidatus Thalassarchaeaceae archaeon
GGGATAATTTCTCCAAAGGTGTCAGCACCCTGTCCTTCAGCAGGGCCACGGAAATCTTTTCCTCTTGTTTTGTAAATTTCTCTACCCATCCAATCAACATCTTTAGCGTATTCATTATCTTCGCTACTCTGTGTCAGCAATAATTCCAACTCTTCATTTGTGCTAACGAGATTGAATAGCGAATCAACCAAAGGAAGTGATCTCCCGGAATACTGTTCAAGAAGTTCAGTGGCGTCCATTTTACCATCAATAATATCATCTATTTTTTCCATTATTGATTGAGTTTGTTTATGTCCGTTCCATACTAATATAAGCACAAATAGAGAAAAAATAGCAAACCAACTGTAATGATTAAGTTGAAATCCGTAAGGCTCAATGAGATTCCATAAAACAATTATAATACCAAACAAAATCATTCGGGGTAGCATTGCACCTATCATTTCTCTTTTGAAAATAGCAACGCGCATTTCATCGCGTAAGTCAGAAACCATTCCTTTCCCTCATGTCAAATCCTTAGGCAAAGATTTCATCCACTCTACCTCAGTAGTACGTTGAGGTTGGCTAATAGGTATAGCCTGTATTGTTGGTATGGGTGGTTGTTCAGGTGATTGTTGATGGTTGATTTCCGGTCCACTCTTTACAACAACTGAATCTTGTACATTGATATTAGAGGTTCTAGGCTCCATAGCCAACTGTTGAAGTAAATCGGATAGTGTTCTCTGTAATTCTCGGTTTCCAATAGCAACTTGGTCAAGCAGTTGTTGTTCAGTTGAATTATTGTGATTCGCTTGATTTGAGAGCATTCTCTCTAGAGTTGCAAGTGTTTCTTCCCAGCGGTCATGGCCAGCATTGGTTTGACTTTCCAGTTTGTCCAGCATTCTTTGTTGGGCTCGAATAAGTTGTTGCGCCTCTTCCATAGATTTTTTCTGAACTTTTAGGGCCTTGCGTTGACTTCCAATCAATTTCCTTGCTTCTGGTGCACCCACCGAATCCCTTCTTTCCAATTCTATTAGAGCAGTACGCAGTTGTTCATCACGGCTGTGAACCATGACTTGTAATTGGTCGCATTGATTGACAAAAGCCAACAGTTGCTTTTCCCCATAATTAATCTTAATTGCTTGTTCAGATGCAATTTTTGATAGCCGTCTGCGCTGTTGAGAATTGTGGGGGACATCGTACAATATTGCTGCTATAAATCCACCCACAACTGAAAATTCAGCGTTGGCAGGAATGCTGTTGAATAACCATATACCCAACAGCGTCCCACCAAGTATTGCTCTTAAGCGCAGCATTCTGATACTAGTTCTTCGCCCGCGTAGTAGATATCAGTTTCCGGTGTTAGAGTAGTATTGAAAGGCTAGTTTATAGTGAATTGATCTTCATCAACCTCTGTGATTTCACCTTGTTCAAGCAACCACTCAAGAGCTTCAATCACTTCATCAGGATTTATTCCTTGAGTTTCTAAGGAATTCCCTAATTCATCTAAACTGATTGGTAAGGATTCTGCAGCAGCTAATTCATCCATTTCCAACAAGATATGTTGAGCCACAATTGCTAGTAGTGGGTCATCACCAGTTTCCCCCGGTAAATAGTCTAGGAGAATCGCTGCGGGGTGCCCTTCCTCAAAAGGTTCAGGACTTGCCTGTTCTAATTCTTCATCCTCACCTTCTTGTTCATGAGGGAATATATCGAATAAGTTTCGTTGGTGTGGGTCATTCCACTTTATTTCATCAACTTGAATCCCTCTTCTTCTCATTCGCTCAGCCAATGTGTTGACTCTACTTAATCTCTGTTCAAGTCGCATTTTTTCCTTGGCAAGATTAGCCTGTACCAACTTTAATTCCTCGGCGGCTCGTCTTGCTAACCATTCCTCAATATCCCAGTGCGGATCTAATCTCAACATCACTTCCCAGAGTTCACGAAGTTCCACTGGAAGTGTACCTGCGTCAATCTTTCTACTCTCATCGGGTTCAGACGGCCCTCGGGTTGTCACGACAGGTTGCCCATTGTGGCGGTTGATGAAGTATGCCCCTGTTGATGGGTTAAAAGTGGTAATGGTTGTGTTCATGTAGGTTAAGCCGGTGGGTTTCACGATGCCGGCCTACCGCCTCACAATTCTGCCCGGGGACGGGACAGGCCCCGAGGTCATTAAAGAGGCTGAAAAACTGCTAAATTGCATCGAAAACCATACTGGATTGGTTTTTGATAGGACAGTAATTCCATGTGGGGGCCAATATTGGTTAAAGACCGGAGAAGAATGGCCCGCAGGTTCTTTTGAACACTGTCGTGATAACTCAGATGCAATTCTACTTGGGGCCATAGGATGGCCAGGAGCAAACCTACCGAATGGTGATCTTGCGGGCGGTCAAGTCATTCTTGGTTTGCGAAGTGGTTTGAACTTGTACGCCAACGTGCGGCCAATCAAATTATACGATGGCGTTAAACACAAAATTCACGACAATTTTACTCAAGTTTGGTCGCCAACAAATGTTGATTTGTTAGTCCTGCGCGAAAACACAGAAGGCCTCTATCATAGTCTCTTGCGTCGTTCAGCCCTTCGCGCTCAAGGAATAGAACCCGAAGAGGTAGAGGAAATGAAGTTTGAAGGTATTGAAGGCGAGGTCGCCTGGGATGCCCGTCCGATTTCAGTAAACGGCTCAAAAAAATTAATCCGCCTTGGCTTTGAATATGCGAAGCGAAGGAATGGCTCACCTAGCACTGGAGAATCAAGTGTCACATGTGTTGACAAGAGTAATGTCACTCGCGGTTGTCAACTTTTCAGGCGTGTATTCAATGAAGTAGGGGGAGAATATCCCGAAATTGGAAAAGATACTGCCTACATTGATGCTTTCACTATGTGGCTGGTCCGCAATCCAGAATGGTTTGATGTTGTAGTCACAAGCAACATGTTTGGCGACATTGTGACTGACTTAGGTAGTGTTCTTCAAGGGGGAATGGGGATGGCGGCAAGTGCGAATATTGGTGACAACCATGGTCTTTTTGAGCCGGTACACGGTTCCTCCCCCAAGCATGCCGGGAAGAGCAAGGTCAATCCGATTGCAACAATTAATTCAGTTCAAATGATGATTGAATGGCTTGGGATGCGCCATAATGATGACGAAGCAATCCAAGTTTCTCAACTAATTGAAAAAGCAGTTTCAGATCATCTGCAAGATGGTTCAATTATGACTTATGATTTAGGGGGCAAAGCATCAACCTCTGAAGTTGGTAGTTCTATTGTAGACCGCCTTTCTGAACTATTGCAGTCACAAAAAACTCACTCTGTTTGATCATTTCTTTTTTGGTAAATTTGCTCAAACTGCTCCCACATTTCAGTTTCAACCTCTTTGCGAATAGTTACCTCAACTTCTTTACGAACTAGCTCGTAAAATTCACCGACTAGTTCATTCCGTAATTCCTCTTCTAAACCACTGCGAATTTCCTCTCGCTGAGCATCAGTGGAACGCCGAACTTGGGCTTCAATTCTAGCACAGACTTCTAACATCCAATCTTGTTGTGGTTCAGGCATGTCCAAAGCCTTCGCTTGTTGTCTCAGACTTTGTACTGTTTGTGTTCGAACTGGGTCCCCTGCTAGATAATCAAAAGCGCCCGTGACAAATGATACAAGAACATCAACAAAATCACCTTCATCTACATCAGAGCCACATCCGGGGCAACTAGTAATTTGTTCGTTCTGGAGAGGGATTTTTTTGTGGTCAAGTCGGGTTTTCTGTTGGGTTGGTTTTTGAAAATCAGCATCCCCCAACTTAGCTGTTTTTGAACGTCTTTTTCCTCCCTTAGTACGACGGGTTTGCTTCTTCTTTGTTGGATGCTCCTCAATATCAAAGTTCATCTGCGAGGAAACAAAATCATCCACGTCAGCCGAATCCTTCGCTCTTTCAACCATTTCAAGTCAATTTTACTGAGGCCTACCAACGCAAAAAGGTTCCTCCGAACGGTTCTTGAATAACATCATTCGCCAAGTTGATTCAACATTACCGCCAGAGAATTATCTAAATTGGCTTTGTTGTCCCATTCAGATGGTGCAAAAGATACACCATTTACCAAGTAAGAAAGGAGAATGGGGGCCATTCTCATCAATTCATCAACTATTGTCACTGTCGCTTGCCGAGCAGTGCGCGAAAGAGGGTTCAAATCAACAACAATCAGTTTCTTTCCCATTTCCATAAGCGCTTCACATCTGTCTCCATCTTCTAATGGCACAAAAATCACATCTGCACTAAAGATACCAGCGCTACAGCACTTTGCGCGGGGCCCCTCAAGATTGGGAATCTGTGAATCAGGGTCAAGACCAAGAATAGTAACCTTGGCAACTGCATCT